>DAOQGS010000078.1:0-10117 GCA_035338675.1 Cellvibrionaceae bacterium | reverse complement strand
AGTTAATCCGCTTTGCTGAGAGATACAAGGTTGGAAGAGCGCAGCGACTTCCGACGCTTAGGGGTTAATGCCTGGAGCGAGCACCGAATGTCGGAAGTCGCTGCGCTCTTCCAACCTACGGGCTAGCCCAACTTTTACCAGAGCTCCCTGCGGATTTTTCAAGCCTGGCGAGCATAATCCTCTGCCAACTTTGTTAGACTGCCCAACCCGTTAATTACCAACCACCATGCCCGCCAACGCCTATCATCTAAGGCTTCAAAATGAAAAAGCATAGTTTCCAAACAGCCTGCCTCGCCCTTGTATCAACACTCGCCCTCAATAATTGTCTTCTCGCAGCCGAAACCTCTGAGGTCTCCCGCGAGCAAGTGGATAATGCCGTTAAGCAGTTAACACAAGACGCGGCGAATATTATTGAGAAGGGTTGTGGGGCAAGCAATGCCGGTGGTACACAACGGGAAAAGGCTGGTGTGAATTGCAAAATTCCTGGCCTGGCGGTAGCTGTGGTCTATAAAGATGAAGTGCTTTACGCCGGTGGCTTTGGTGTGCGTGAAATTAATACTGTTTGTGCAACAAAAAATGACAGCGCGGCTTTTAAAGCACAATGCGCCGTTAATGCTGACACCGTGTTTCAACTCGCCTCTGTTTCAAAACCCATTAGCGCATCAGTTGTGGCCGCTTTAATTAGCCAAAAACGTATTACCTGGGATAGCAAACTTGCCGATTTGACCCCCGAGTTTCACATGTACGACCCTTGGGTAACCAGTGAAATCACCATTCGCGATATGTTTTCCCACCGCAGCGGTTTACCCAAGCACGCTAACGATTTATTGGAAGATTTGGATTATGGGCGCGCGGCCATGTTAAGCCATTTACGTTTTATAAAACCCGCCAGCAGTTTTCGCTCCACTTACGCGTATACCAACGCAGGCTTAACGCAAGGTGCTATTGCAGCGGCTACTGCCTATGGGCTCGACTGGGCCGATGCTGCCGAACAAACAATATATAAACCCTTAGGCATGGCCTCAACCAGCTCCCGCTTTAAGGATTTTATGGCGCGCCCCAATAAGGCTACCAATCATATGCTGGTGGATGGCCAGTGGCGGCATAAAGAACAACGCAATCCTGATGCGCAATCTCCAGCCGGTGGCGTGAGTTCGTCCGTCAATGATTTAACCAAGTGGATGCGCATGGAGCTTAATAAGGGGAAATTTGAGAATAACCAAGTTGTTGCGGAAGAGCCCCTTGCGGAAACACAATTTCCGCAAATTGTGTCGGGTAAAAATCACAACCATCAACCGACGTTTTATGGTTTAGGCTGGGGCGTTGCGTACGACGAACAAAAACGTACCTATCTTTCCCATTCTGGCGGGTTTGCGTTAGGCGCGGCAACGCACCTACTGCTAATTCCAGAAGCGCAATTGGGCCTAGTGGTTTTAACCAACGCAGCACCCATAGGTGTTGCAGAAGGTTTGGCCAAAAATTTTACCGACAGCGTTTTTTACGGCAAACCACAAAATAATTGGCTGCACATTTTCACTGAAGTTTTTAAAGACCCTAAAGTTATCGGCATCGAAACATTATCCAACTACACCGTTCGCCCAACCAAACCTACACCGGCGCAAAAAAATTCGGCTTACAGCGGTCGATATGGAAATAATCCGTGGATTGGCGATGTTGTTATCGAAGAGCACAATGGCAAACTAGCGCTAATTATCGGCCCCAATGCCAAAAAATTACCTTTGTCTCATTTCGACCGGGACACTTTTACATTTGCAACCGTAGGTGAAAATGCAGCGGGCCTGTCGGGAGTTACCTTCACCATGGGCGCCGACGGCAAAGCGCAAAGCCTGCTGATTGAGAGTTTAAATCAACAGGGGCAGGGGCAACTGGCGCGTTTACCGTAATGAATTGCAAAAAATTTTAAATGCCAGCGCTGATACAGCTTAGCAGCCTGTTGAACTACCTTGGCGGCAACAAGCTGACAAGGTAGTTTAACAGACGGTTAGGTGGGCCATTTAAAAATAAACAACACCTGCAAAATTAATTGTGCAGCCAGCTAGCACGCAGGCAATTAAATTGCTTTTAAGCGGCACGGCTTCACAATTGCGCGCCCTTAGCCGTTTATATTTTTTGCAGATTGGAGGATTAAACTCACCCCGGCACAAACTCCATCGCATATTTAACCGCATTCTGCGCCTTGCCCGCAGCGAATTTAAATTGTTTTACCCGGCTAATAATTTTGCCTTCCAGCTCCGGGTTATTCAGTTCACTGGCTAATACTTTAATGGCGCTTACGCTGCCGTCGGCGGCGATGCTCAGTTCCAGCACTAATTTACCCGCCAAACCCGGTATCTGCCTGCGGGCGCGCTCGTAGAGGCTGTTAAGGCCTCCTTGGTTTTGCGCAAATACACCGGCTATGTCCTTGTCGCTACGGCCGGTGCCGGAGGTGGCGGGGCCTGCGGCGGCGGTGTTGAGGGATTGTTTGAGCTGCTGGGCGGAGGCCTGTACCGCCTGTTGATCTAAAGCGCGGGTGCTAGTGGCGGTGGCTGTGGCATTGGCGTCTAGGGTGAGCTTGCGGTTGCTGCCGATGTGGTCGGTAACATTCGTGGTGCTGGCCGCCTGGGCGGTTTGGGTGCTGGCGGTTTGGGCCAGGGCTTGGGTGCTGGGGGCTGTATCCAGCACGCTTGCCACCTGGTTGCCCAGGGCTAAAAGGCCTGCGCTTTGCGCTTTGGCGCGGGCGGAGGCTTTATTCGGGTCCGTCGTGGTGGCCGCAGGGCGGTTGCGGCCCAAGCTTGCAGTGGGCGCAGGCTCCACCGGTTGCACCGGCTGCTGCACCACAGAAGCGGGCGCAGGCTCCGTGCGGGGTTTGGGCTTGGCCGGGGCCACAATGGGGGCGGGCTTAGGCTTGGGGGGCGGAATATCGATCACCGGCTTGGGCCGGTTGGCCATGTAATTGACGATGCGCGGCGCCACCGGCGCTTGGGTTTGCACAGGCTTAGGCGGCACCTGGGTGTTGGCGATCACAAGCGATAACAACAGGCTGGCGCCCAGACACAGCCCGGCAATAAGGTAAAAAGTGCGGTCGCTGCTGTTGTTGGGCTGCCAGTCCAGGCCGTAACGGTGCAGCGCAAGTGTTGCAGATTGGGCCATTAGGGTTGTCCTTGCGGGGCGGCTTTTAAATTGGCCGCAAAGGCTATTTGCCGGTAATCCTGTTCTTTACAGAGGTCGATAAGTTTTTCGATCACTTCATAGGGCACGCTTTCATCGGCCATCAGGGTGATGGGGCGGCCCTGTTCAGGGGCCGAGGTTTTAGCAGCGTTTTGTTGCAGAGCCTGCCCCAGGGCTTGTAACAGTGCCGGGCCGTCCGTCTGCCACTGCTGCCAGGCGCCTATGGGCTCACCCTGCAGCAGCACCCGCTCTTTGGTGACGGCCAGCACCAGGGTTTCTGCCGGAGGGTTGAGGCTCACCACCGAGGGCATGCGCAGGTCTTTAAGGCTGGGCAGGTTCTGAGGGCCAGCAGAATTCACCAGTAAGAAAAACACCAGGATGGTGAAAATATCCATCAAGGAAACGAGATTAAGGCCCGGCCCTTTGGCCAGTTGATGGTGCCGCTCCATGCGGCGGGCGCGACGGGATTGACTCATGGCTGTGCCTCCCCGGCCCCGGGCGCCGGGGGCGCTGCTGGTTCGGCTGCTGGTGCTTGTTCACTAGGGGCAGCAACTGCGGGCTCAGCAGGCTCATGGCGGCCAAGGGCTATCTCGGGGAATAATTCCACCCACTGGGCCTGGGCGCCGGTAACAATTTGGGTTTGCCGCACATGGTCCATAACTTCCAGCATGCTTTTATAGGGCACCTGGCGGTCAAAAAATAAGGTGATGGCTTTTTCCTCAGGAAAGCGGCTTTTAATTTCCACTAGGGCTTCTTCAAAGCGGCGCCACTCGTTGTAATTGTGTGGCGCATTTAAACGGGTAATTTCATCGGTATCATTCGAGCGCAAGATCCACTCGGAAGGGGTTAATTCCAACTGTAGCTGAATATCCACTGGAGCTGCGGCGCCACTTTCGGCATCTTTGGAAGGCAGCTGTAATTGCAGCACCGTCATGCGGGAAAATACCGCAGTGACCAACAAAAACGGCACCAAAATAACCATCAAATTCATGAAGGTGGTGACATCAATATCCGCCACTTGCTCCAAGCGATTCTTGCGGGAAAACTTTAACATCCGGTTTATTCCATGGTGAGGTTAAGGCATTTAACCGTGGCCATTTCTACGTTATCAATTAATTTGGCTGTTTTAGTGGCTAAAAACGAGTGCATTAATAGCAGCGGAATGGCTGCTACCAGGCCAAAGGCGGTGGTGTTCATGGCCACGGCGATACTGGCCGATAATAATTCGGCTTTTTGCGCTGGGTCTGCAGTGGAGACTGCGGTAAAGGCGTCGATCAAACCTATGATGGTGCCAAGCAGGCCTAATAGGGTCGCAATATTGGCAAGGGTAGCTAAGTAGTGGGTGCGCTCTTGCATTAATGGGGTTACTTCCATCACGCCCTCTTCCATCGCCGCTTCTACTGTTTCCCGGCTGGCTCTATTTAATAAACGCGCAAAACCGTAATTAAATACGCGGGCCAAAGGTGTTTTTTGGTTTTCCACCGCTTGGTGGGCGCGCTCTACATCGCGGGCTTTTAACATAGGTAATAAACGCTTCCAGAGTGCTTCGGTGGCGCGCTGGGTCACAACTAAATAAATAAACCGTTCAATCGCGATTGCGATGCCGAGGGTCATGACCAATAAAATCGGGTACATAAAAAATCCACCCGATTGAAAAAACTTAATGAGGTCCATAATTTTTACCTTAAAAACTCAAAACATGCGCGACGCGACAGAGGGGAAAGTGGGGGGCCTTGGAAACTCGTGTCCCTCGGCTGGGGATCAAAATTGCCTTGCCAATTACAGGCCAAGCCTTAAAAGCCCGGGCATTCTAAATCAATGCCTCGGCCAGCAAAACCCTTCCCGGCGGCGAAAAATAACCTTTATTTACTGCGAAAAAAGCCGATACTGCAGGTGCTAACCGATTAATTCCACTGGAGCACACCCCCTATGCCAACGCCGCTTACTGACACTCGCGCCCCCATGCCTGTGGTGTATTTACCCCACGGCGGCGGCCCCCTGCCCCTGCTGCAAGACCCAGCCCATCAAAGCCTCAGCCTTTATTTACAGAGCCTGGGCCAGCTGCCCACACCTGAGGTGATACTTATCATAAGCGCCCACTGGGAGGCGCCCAGTGCACAATTTACAAAAGCGGAGCGGCCGGAATTAATTTTTGATTACAGCGGCTTCCCACCGGAAACCTACCAATACCACTACCCGGCGCCAGGTGCGCCTGAGCGCGCGGCGGCCTGGGCAGAGCGCCTTAATGCCGCCCAAATTGCCGCGGGCACCTCCGCGCGCGGCTGGGACCACGGTTGTTTTGTGCCGCTGCTGCTGAGCCACCCGCAGGCGAATATTCCGGTGGTGCAGCTATCCCTCATTCGCGGGCTGAATCCTTCTGAGCATATTGCCCTAGGTGCGGCCCTGGCGCCTTTGCGCCATGAAGGGGTGTTAATCATTGGCTCTGGGTTGTCTTTTCATAATATGGCTGTGTTCTTTGCGCCCTCGCCCAGCAATCGCGAGCGCAGCGAGGCCTTTGATACCTGGCTGAACGAGAGCCTGTGCGGCGAGCATTTAAGCCACCAACAGCGCTGTGAGCGCTTAATTAATTGGCAGGCGGCGCCCCAGGCGCGCTTTTGCCACCCGAGGGAGGAGCACCTGTTGCCCCTGCATGTTTGCCTGGGTGCCGCACAGGCAAGCCCTCAAGCCCAACGCAGCTACAGCGATATTTTGATGGGCGTCAAGGTTAGCGGTTTTACTTGGTGGTAACCCATTGGCAAGGCGCGTAAAATCCGCCGCTTTTTTAAGCGCTTTGCGCCCCATCTAGTGTATTTTTTATGTCGCACACCGAATTATTATCCCCCGCAGGCAGTTTAAAAGCCTTGCGCCTGGCCTTTGCCTACGGCGCCGATGCTGTGTACGCCGGGCAGCCGCGTTTTAGCCTGCGGGTACGCAATAACGAATTTGATTTGGATAATTTAGCCAGCGGGATTAATACCGCCCACGACCTCGGCAAAAAATTATATGTGGTCACCAATATCGCGCCCCACAACGCCAAATTGCAGAATTTTATTGGTGATATGGCGCCGGTGGTGGATTTAAAACCCGACGCCATGATTGTTTCCGACCCAGGCATTATCGCGTTAATGCGCGAGCACTTCCCCCATATGCCGCTGCATTTATCCGTGCAAGCCAACACCATGAATTGGGCAGCCGTTAAATTTTGGCAGAGCATCGGCATTGAACGGGTGATTTTATCCCGCGAATTAAGCATTAATGAAATTGCCGAAATTAAACAGCGCTGCCCGGAGATAGAATTGGAAGTATTTGTGCACGGCGCCTTATGTATGGCCTATTCCGGCCGCTGTTTAATCTCCAGTTATGTGAATAAACGCGATGCCAATCAAGGCGCCTGCACTAATGCCTGCCGCTGGAATTATCAAACCCACAGCGCGCAAGAATCCGAGCAGGATTTAATTCCCGTGCAAACCTATACGCCGGAACCTAAAAGTATTTTTGTGGAACAGGCCGAACACCCAGGGGAATTATTTGCGCTGGAAGAGGATGAACACGGCAGTTATTTATTTAATTCCAAAGATCTGCGCGCGGTGGAACAGGTGGAAAAACTCATCGCTGCCGGGGTGGACTCACTTAAAATCGAAGGCCGCACCAAATCCCCTTATTATGTGGCCCGCACCGCCCAGGTGTACCGGCGCGCCATTGACGATGCCAGCGCCGGGCGCGCCTTTAACCCGGAATTGCTCAGCGAATTAGACGGCCTGGCCAATCGCGGCTACACCGCAGGCTTTTTACAGCGCCACACACCTGTGTCTCTGCAAAATTATCAGCAGGGCTCAAGCCGTGGAGAGAGCCAGCAATTAGTGGGTGAAGTCATCGCCCAACTGGGGCCGCAGGAATTACAGATTGATGTGAAAAACCGTTTTACTCAGCAGGATCAATTATTACTGCTAACACCGGAGGGTAATTATCGCTTTAACCCCGAGGCAATTATTAATAAACAGGGCGACACTATAGAAGTAGCCCCCGGTTCCGGCCATATTGTGCGTTTAATGGTTCCCCACAGTGTTAATGGCGAACACGCCATGCTGGTGAAAATCCATGGCGAGCCCTAAAACCCTCGGCCCCCATGAATACTTGTGGATTAACGACGAGTGCATAAACTGCGATATGTGTGTACCCCAATGCCCCAGTGAATCCATCGCCTTGGCTGAAAAACACTATCAAATTAACCCGGCGACCTGCATCGGCTGTGAAGACTATTACCACACACCCACCTGTATTGAAGTCTGCCCTATCGACTGTATTTTAATTTTACCCACAGCTTAAGCGGCCTGTTTATCACCGGCTGCTGTTTTTTATGATGGGGCCATTTACCGCTACAAAAACCGCCCAAAGAGGCCTTAGATGAATACCAAAACGCTCCTAACCGGGCTATCTGTTTTACTTTGTAGCCTGATCATCGGCCTTGCCGCATGGCAATGGCATCCGGTGGCACTGAGCGATATTTATCAAAGCTTTTTACAGATTAGTCTGCGCCAATGGTGTTTAGCAGCACTCTTCACCTGTGCCTCCTACGGGTTTTCCCTGCTGGGCGATTATTGGCACCTGCGCCACGAGCCGCAATTATCGCGGCGGGATTTAGTATTGGCAGGATTTATCGGCGAAACATTTAGTCAAAATACCGCAGGCTTAGCCCGCCAATGGGATTCCTCCCGCTATAGGCTCTACCCAGATTCCCCCGCGAGTAAACAGGCCATCAGCCAATTAAAACGCCAGAATAGCGCCAGTTTTATTTTAGGGTTTATCAGTTTGTGGTTTGCCACCCAAACCATCGCCCTTGCCAACCAGCAATTATTTTTTAGCGGCAGTTTTTTACTGCAACTGCTATTTACTGCTGCCGCCGCACTTGCGCTTATCGCCCTCGCCCTACTGCGCTTTAGCGCCTACACACCAACGCTTTTGCCCGCTGACTGGTGCCAGAGTGTTAAACAATTAAAACTGTATTCTATCGCCACGGCGGTGGCGCATATTGTGTGTGCCGCAGCGGTGTTGTGGCAATTAATGCCCAGCGCGTACCTGCCGCATACCCTGCATTTATCCGCCTATTTAGCGGCACTGACGGCGAGTATTGTCGGCGTAACACCGGCTGGCGTCGGCGTTTTTGAAGGCAGCTACTGGCTGTTATTAGGCGGCTACCAAGGGCCCAGCCTGATTGCAGCCCTGCTGGCTTATCGCTTGATGTATCACATTATCCCCCTGTGTTTCTCCGGCGTGTTTTTATTCGTCTACGAATGGCGCACGGTTTATTCATCCCGCAGCAGCGTGCAGCGCTTTTTGCGCTTTGCCCATTTACCCTTGGCGGTGGTTAATTATAGTTTCCCGAAAATTCTCTCTTTATTGTTGTTAATTGCTGGGCTGATTTTATTAGTCTCTGGCAATACCAGCGCCCTGGATGATCGGCTGGAAGTGTTGATGGATATTATCGGCCTGCCGTTTATTGAACTGTCCCACCTGGTAGGCAGTATTGTGGGTGTAGTGTTGTTATTTTTAGCCCGCGCTGTAAGCCTGCGCATTCGCTCCGCCTACTACATTACGGTGTATTTATTGTGCTTAGGTATTGTTGCGTCTCTGCTTAAAGGCATAGATTACGAAGAAGCCTTGGCCTTGTTAGCCGTGCTCGCCCTGTTAATTCCGAGCAAACACCATTTTTACCGGGACAGCGCATTAAATATTCACCTGCTTAATCGCCACTGGTGGATACTCATCAGTGTGATTGTGGCGTTTTCAGTTTGGGTAGGGTTCTTCTGTTACAAAGAAGTGGAATACAGCCACGAGCTGTGGTGGCAATTTGAGTTGGACAGCCACGCCTCGCGCTTTTTGCGCGCGCAATTATTATTAATCGTTTTAGGCCTGTGCGGCGCTATCTGGTTTTTCACCCAGAAAAAACCCTACCAAGCGCCCCTGCCCAGCGAAGAAGAAGTATTAGCAGCAGAAAGCCTGGTGCAACAATCAGCCAATTCAGACCATTTCCTCGCCCTCACTGGGGATAAGTTTTATTTTTGGTCGGCAACACAAAAGGCCTTTATCGCCTATATACCCACAGCGGCTTACTGGTACGCCATGAGTGACCCCTGCGGCGATGCCGCAGAATTTCCCGCACTTATTAGCGCCTTTCGCGAAGCGGCGGATAAGGTGGGCGCTAAAATTGTTTTTTACCGCGTTACTACTGCCCATTTGCCGATTTATATCGATATGGGCTTACACCTGGTAAAACTCGGCGAAGAGGCGAAAATAAACCTGGCGGAATTTCACACCCAGGGGGCGGCCCGCGCCTCCATGCGCAATCTATTAAATAAAATGCCCCGCGACGGTTGGCAGTTTGAAGTTATTCCGGCAGAAAAATTCGGCGCAATTTGGCCCGCCATTGCCGAAATATCCAAAGCCTGGCTGCACGAGAAAAACGCCAAGGAAAAAAGTTTTTCCCTCGGCCGCTGTGATTACAATTATTTATCCTGCTGCGATACCGCCATAGTACGCAATGCAGAGCGCATAGTAGCCTTTATGAATATTTTGCGACCGGATAATAAAAGCGAAATGTCGATAGATTTAATGCGCTACCACCCGGATGCGCCTAAATCGGTGATGGAATACCTCACCCTTAGCGTTATTTTTTGGGCCAAAGCTGAAGGCTACCAGGCGTTTAATTTAGGGATGGCGCCCCTGTCAGGTCTTGATAATGACCGCCTAGCCTCCCTGTGGCATAAGGTGGGTGCCTATGTTTATACCTTTGGCAGTGAGTTTTATGGCTTTGTGGGCCTGCGCGCCTATAAAGAAAAATTCGCCCCATTATGGGAGCCCCGTTATCTAGCCGTGCCCTCCAGCCTGCATTTGCCTAAAATATTATTAAGTTTGGTGGCGCTAATTTCCGGTGCACCTAAAAATTCGCGCG
>DAOQGS010000077.1:0-10128 GCA_035338675.1 Cellvibrionaceae bacterium | reverse complement strand
GGAAGGTCATTTTGCCATCTGGCGCGGGGGTTTTACACAATTCTACGAAGAGCCCCTTTTTTTATTTAAAGCCGTGCAGACCAATAAAACGCTTCGCCGCCAAAAATATCGTGCGTGGGGCTGGGGTAACAAAATTTTACCGGCCGGTATGCCCACTTTGATGGAATAAAAGTTTGAACGAAAAAATGTTCTTGTGGAAATTCAAAGCTTAATAACTCGGCGTTTTTAAGCCTCGGGTGCAAAATGTATCGGAATGGTAAAAATTGCACCTAGGAGTTTTCTCGTTAATTTGCTAATAAAAGCCCTTGTCAGTTTAATTGGCTAGCGTGTTTGTGCGGATTTTAATTGAAACGAATTAATTGGCTTTATTCGGCCGCGAGCTATTAAGAGCAGTAACAGCCTGAATGCATTATGGCCCTGCGATGTCGGCAGGCGTATTTCTTAACCAAGCCTCTAAAATAATCCGCGCCGCGATGGAATCGATGGGTGCTTCTCGGTAGTTGCCTTTATGGCCTCGGGTGGCGGCCTCCCATTTGGCTTCCCGAGTGGAGAGGCGCTCGTCCACCATTTCTACCGGCATATTAAAGCGTCCGTTTAAACGGTTGCCGAAGGTGCGGGCGCGGCCGCTCAGTTCGCTTTCACTGCCGTCCATATTCAGCGGCAAGCCCACCAGCAAAAGGTTGGGCTGCCATTCTTTGAGCAGGGCGCCAATAGCCTCCCACTGGGGGATGCCGTCGCGAGCTTTTAAGGCAGGCAGTTCGCGGGCGGTTTGGCTGATGGTTTGGCCATAGGCCAGGCCGATGTTTTTAAGGCCGAAGTCAAATAACAGGGCCGAGCGGGGTCTATCCACCGCCACTAGCCGTGGCCCAATTGGGGGGAGATGAGGTTCGGGTCTATGCCTAGGTGTTTGGCCGCCGCACTCCAGCGCAATTCAATCGGGGTGCAAAACAGCAATTCATAGGAGGCGGGCACGGTGAGCCAGGCGTTGGTGGCCAGCTCGTCCTCCAGTTGGCCTGCGCTCCAGCCGGCGTGGCCGAGGGCAAAGAGGGCGTGGGTGGGGCCTTGGCCTACGGCCAGGGCGGTGAGTATATCCTTCGAGCCGGTCAGGCAAATGCCGTCGGTGACCTTAAGGCTGGAGTCCCATTGGCCCTCTTCGTTGTGTAGCACAAAGCCGCGCTGGGTATTCACCGGGCCGCCTGAGAGCACCGGCGCTTGGCAGATGCGCTCGCCTAAGGGCAGGTTTAATTCTTCAAATACCTGGCCGATGTTGAGATCCAGCGGGCGGTTTAACACTATGCCCATGGCGCCCTCGGCGCTGTGGTCGCAAATATAGGTGACGGTATGGGAAAAGTGCGGGTCTTTCAGGCTCGGGGTGGCGATCAACAGGTGGTTGCGCAGGTTATCCCCAAAGCTGATGCTGGATTCAATCGGCATGTAAAACTCCCAGGCCCTTAGAGCCTTGCGGGCCCAGGGCCCCTTTTTGCGAATTCACTAAAACGGCTGTCTGTTCATTAAAACAATAGCGGGCTAATTGGTGGAGAGCCCGGTAATTTCAAATTTCCAGGTGCGGATGATTTCCAGCTTGTCATTGCCGGCCATCACTTCCGCAGGCACTGCTTTAAAGGGTGCGGCCAAATGTACGATTTGCAAGGCCGCCTGGTTCAAGATGCTGTGGGGGGCGCCCTCGAGAATCTCCACGTGGTCGATGGTGCCGTTGGGGTTGATCTGCACCGCCAGGCGCAGCTCGCCAAACTGGCGGTTGTTGAGGGCCTCCTTGGGGAAGTGGCGATTGCCCACGGCCTCTACGGTTTCGTTCCACTGGTTGAGGTATTCGGCGTCTTTGGAGGCGATGGCGGAGACCGCCGTCATGCGGCGAATGCGCGGGCGCATGGCCTCCTGTTGGTTAAGGCGGTCCCGCTTGGCCATGAGGGCGGCTTTTTCAGCGGTTTCCGGCGGGGTTTCGATGTCGTCGGCCTCGCGGGTCTCGGCGGCGGGCTCTAGGGTGGGATTGTCGTTGCTGGCCACCCTCTGGCTGCTGTCGGCCTGGGTTTTAACTACCTCGTCCGGGTTGCTGTTGGCCTCGGTGGTTTTGTGCATTTCGATGGGGGTTGTCTGCTGCACGTTTGGATCGGCAAATACGGCGTCTTCGGCGGCGGTCAGCTCCTTGGGTTTGTCGGCGGTGCCGCTGGCCTCTTGGTTGGTTTGGGCTAAAAAATCCGCCTCTTTGGGGGCTTCGGTGCTGTGGGTGGCGAGGGTTACGTTGAGAGTGGGCGCCACTTTAGAGCCGTGCACCACGGTAAACCCTACACCCAACAGCACCAGGGCGTGCAGGCCGATGGCAAGGAAGAGGGTAAAGCTTAACCGGTCGCCGGTTTCTACAGTCGGGTCGAGGGTGGCCATGGGTGCAGGTTAAGATCCTAAGCGTCGAGTGATGGCGTTGACTAACAAGCTGCCTATGTCCGTGGGGTAGACCTTGTTGATCTCGCGGGCACAGGTGGGGCTGGTGACGTTGATTTCAGTGAGGTAATCGCCGATCACGTCCAGGCCTACAAAGAGTAATCCCTTCTCCTTAAGACTAGGCGCGACCTGCTGCACAATCCAATGATCCCGCTCGGTGAGCGGCACCGGCACGCCCTTGCCGCCAGCGGCGAGATTGCCGCGGGTTTCGCCCTGGGCGGGAATGCGGGCCAGGGCATAGGGGATGGGCTCACCGTCCACCACCAGAATGCGTTTATCGCCCTGGGTGATCTCGGGTATGTAGCGCTGGGCCATGATGTATTCGCGGCCGTCCTGGGTGAGGCTCTCCAGAATAACGCTGACGTTGGGGTCGTCGGCTTTGGCTCTGAAGATGCGGCTGCCGCCCATGCCGTCTAGGGGTTTGTAAATCACATCCTGATGTTCGGCGTGGAAGGCGCGCAGGCGGGCTATGTCGCGGCTGACTAAATGGGGTGGGCAACATGCGGGGAAATGGGTGGCAAAAAACTTCTCGTTGCAGTCGCGCAGGCTGCGCGGGTTGTTCACCACCAGGGCGCCCTGGTGCTGAGCCTGTTCAAGAATATAAGTGGCGTAGATATACTGGTTATCAAACGGCGGGTCTTTGCGCATCAAAATGGCGTCTATGTCGCCTAAAGGAACTTCCCGCCGCTCGCCCAATTGGTACCACTGGTTGGCATCCTGAAATACCTGCAGTTGGCGCAGGCTGCCATAAGCGCTACCATTTTGCGCATAAAGGTCCTGCAGCTGGGCGTACCACAGCTCAAAACCCTGTTGCTGGGCTGCCAATAATAAAGCGAGCGTAGTGTCTTTGTAGAAATTGATCCCCTCGATGGGGTCCATCACTACGGCAAGTGTTCTAAGCTGTGTCATAGGTTTTCCTCGCAAATCGCCTTAGGGTTCCAAGGCTTGCTGTGTAAGGGTTGCCAGAGGGCGAAAAAAGCTGCTGGCCGCGTGGCGGAATAGCTAAAGTTGGTCGATTATAAAAGGTATCGTTTGAAAGCACCTGCTATAGCTGTAGTGAATGAGCAATTAAATCGGCGGCAGGCCAAAATTACGTCTCATCGCTTAACTTTAGCGGTGGGCGTGGGCGCTAAATTCGTTAATTTGACGTATTTTCTTGATATTCAAATACTTATGGAATCGCCCTGACAACTGTGTTAAAAGAGCAAGCCCGCCAAAAGGCTATGATGGATAGTCTTTCTATGGCGATAATTTATTAAAACCACTGGTATAGAGTCTGTCTATGGACGTGAATCTAGAACATCTTAAGGTGATGGTCATCGACGATAGCAAAACCATTCGTCGCACCGCAGAGACGTTGTTAAAGAAAGTCGGCTGCACCGTTGTCACCGCAACAGACGGCTTTGACGCCCTGGCAAAAATCGCCGATACCCGCCCGGATATTATTTTTGTCGACATCATGATGCCGCGTTTGGATGGTTATCAAACCTGCGCGCTGATCAAAAACAACAGCGAATTTAAATCCACCCCGGTCATCATGCTGTCCAGTAAAGACGGCTTGTTTGATAAGGCCAAGGGGCGCATCGTCGGCTCCGATCAGTACTTGACCAAACCCTTTAGCAAGGGCGAATTGCTCGGTGCAATTGAAGCCCATGTTAAAACCACCAGCGCAGGCTGATTAAGGATCGGAGGTAACCATGGCGCGTGTCTTGATTGTTGATGATTCACCCACTGAAACCTACAAACTCACCAGTATGCTGGAGAAACATGGCCACCAGGTGCTTACCGCGGGCAATGGCGCCGATGGCGTCGCCCTGGCCAAAGCCCAGCTACCGGATGTGGTGCTGATGGACGTGGTGATGCCGGGGCTCAATGGCTTTCAGGCCACTCGCCAGCTCAATAAGGCCCCGGAAACCACCAAAATCCCGGTCATTATTGTCACCACTAAGGATCAGGAAACCGACCGAGTATGGGGTATGCGGCAGGGGGCTAAGGCCTATCTCACCAAGCCCATCGAAGAAAAAGAACTGATCAGTGTGATCGCCCACGTCAGCAACTAGGCCGCCTATGACCGACGCTTCTGCTTTTGATGCCCTGACGAGCCTAGTCTCCCTCTCCAAACAACATGCGGTGGGCCTGCCTGCCCAGGTGGATACTACGCCCCGTTGGAGCGGCATCGGTTTTTCCCTGCTGGGGCGCAAATTTATCGCCCCCATGCGGCAGATTGCAGAATTGTTGGAAGTGCCCGCCAGTATTACCCGCCTGCCCGGTGTGCATCCATGGGTGGTGGGACTTTCCAATGTGCGCGGGCGCCTCTTGCCACTGTTTGATATGGCGTATTTTTTTGGTGGCAAATCCCTCGGCCATCGCAAGCAACAGCGGGTATTAGTGATCGAAACCGAGGCTTATTTCAGCGGCTTGATCGTCGATCAGGCCTTTGGCATGCAGCACTTTACCGCCGATAAATTCAACGAAACGGTGGAGGCGGTACCGGAGGCCCTGGCGCCCTGCGTGCGCGGCTCCTACACAGACCCATCCGGTATCTCCTGGGCCGTTTTTGATATGGGAACCTTAGTGAAGGATCCGCGTTTTACCAACGCCTCTCTGACCTAAACAACACGAGATAGAAGCGGTGCTAAAGCATTGCTTTACTAACAATAAATGACTGAATGCCAGCACACACAGGGCAATTCGGGCGGTGTAACCAGCGGAGCAACCTATGAAAATTGAATCCAGCAGCTTGATATCGCGATTTAAAGATAATCCGGCCTTATCGATTTTAATCGTCTTATTAGGGTGTTTTGGTGTTCTGATCGCGGTGATGATTTACATCTTCCTGCGCGATGCGAAACAGGATGCTGAACACGAGCGGCATGTTGCTGAGTTGCGCGCCTACTCCTACCGCCTAACGGCCCTCTCCCGGGACGCCACCGCCGGCAACAAGGCGGAATTTAAAACCCTGCGCCAGGTGATTTCCGATATGGATAAAACCTGGAAGGCTCTGCAAAGCGCCGATAACGAAACCAAGGTACAGCTGGCCGACCAGCTGGCGGCGTTTGAAAGCGTGTGGAGCCGCACCAAGCAGAGCTCTGAGGTAATCACCAACAACGAGGATTCCATCATCCTCATGCACGATGTGGCCAAAACCCTTAACGAAGCCCTGCCGGAACTACAGGCCGAACACGACAATATCGTTGAGCTGCTGTTAGAGAACAAAGCCTCCGCTGAGCAGGTATCGGTGGCCCAGCGCCAATCCTGGTTTGCCGAGCGCATCGGCCGGAACGTAGACCGCATGTTGCGCGGCGGTTTGGATGCGGATAAGGCCGCCGATGAATTCAAACTGGACGCCAGCCGTTTCGGTAAGGTGCTGGAAGCCATGAAAAACGGCGACGCCAGCATGGGAATCGCCAAAATCACCAACACCCAGGCGGTGGAGAGCCTCGATCGCATCTCTAAACTCTTCGCCTTCGTAAGTGGCTCCATTAAAGACATCTACGAGAAATCGCCGGATCTCTTTAGCGCCCGCCAGTCCACCAACGCCATTTTGGACGGCAGCCCATTGCTGCAACAGCGCTTAACCGAGCTGTCTGATCAAATCAAAAGCCTGCCCTCCAAGCGCAAAGTGAATAACACCGCCATCCTGTTTGTGGTGGGCTGCGCGTTTGTGCTGCTGGTGATCATCGGCTTGTTGTTGAACAACGCCACCAACAAACGCTTAAAAATCACCGCCGAAACCAACGAGCGCAACCAGAACGCGATTTTGCGTCTGCTCGATGAATTGGCGGACCTGGCGGACGGGGATCTCACCGCCACCGCCACGGTGACCGAGGATTTCACTGGCGCCATCGCCGACTCTATCAACTACACCATCGACCAATTGCGGGTGTTGGTGTCGCGCATTAACGACACCTCCGCCAACGTATCGGCAGCCTCGGAAGAAACCCGTCAAACCGCCTTGCATCTAGCCCGCGCCTCGGAGCACCAGGCCCAGGAGATCGCCGGTGCTTCGGCGGCGGTGAACGAAATGGCGGTCACCATCGACCAGGTATCGGCCAACGCCGCTGAGTCCGCCCGGGTGGCGGAGCGGGCGGTATCCATCGCCTTTAACGGTGCCAAGGTGGTACAGAACACCATCCACGGTATGGATACCATCCGCGAGCAGATTCAAGACACCGCTAAACGAATTAAACGCTTGGGTGAGTCCTCCCAGGAGATCGGCGACATCGTAAGCCTGATCAACGACATCGCCGACCAAACCAACATTCTGGCTTTGAACGCGGCGATCCAAGCATCCATGGCGGGCGATGCAGGCCGTGGCTTCGCGGTGGTAGCGGACGAGGTACAGCGCCTGGCGGAACGCTCAGCCACCGCCACCAAACAGATCGAAGCCCTGGTAAAAACCATTCAGAACGACACCACCGCGGCGGTGAACTCCATGGAGCAGACCACCGCAGAAGTGGTGCGCGGAGCCCGTCTGGCGCAAGACGCGGGTGTTGCTCTGGAAGAGATCGAAGCGGTATCGGCGAACCTGGCCGAATTGATCCAAAACATCTCCAACGCCGCTCGCCAGCAATCGACCTCCGCTGGCCACATCTCCAACACCATGAACGTGATCCAAGAGTTCACCTCACAAACCTCCGCCGGTACCAGCGCCACCGCTACGGCCATCGGCCGCTTGGCGCAGATGGCCATCGAGTTACACGAATCGGTGGCGGGCTTTAAATTGCCCGAGGAGATGAACTCCGCTGCCGGTAAACGCCTGCGCGCCGCCCCCAGTGCGGCCGCCAACCTAGCCCCTGCCGCCGTGGCTGCAGCAACTGTAGCCGCCGTGAGCCACGGGCCTGAAGAGACCGAGGCGGAGTTTGAGTTTTCGTTGGATGAAGATGTATTTGCAGACGGTGGCGACGGTGTGAACCCCTTTGCCACCGACGATCTGCGTAAGACCTAAGGCTGCGCCAGCCTAGAATATGATCTGGTCATTGCAGGCAGTACCGGAGATTTCCGACCAGGAGTTTGCCCTTTGGAGCAAACTCCTAGAGGAGCGCGCCGGTATTTATTTAACCGCCCAACAGCGCACCTTTTTGCAGACCCAGGTGGTGATGCGTATGCGCGAGCTGGGCTTGAGCGACTTTACCAGTTACTACCAGCTGATCGTGGACGGCGTGGCGGGCATGGTGGAGTGGTCGCGCCTGATCGACCGCCTGGTGGTAAAAGAAACCAGCTTCTTTCGGCATACGCCGTCCTACGAATTTGTCGCCCAGCACTTAGCTTCCCACCTGGGGCAGGCAGCCCAGCACAGTTATGAGGTGTGGAGCGTAGGGTGTTCAACCGGCGAGGAGCCCTACTCCCTGGCTATGGTGCTGGCGGAGGGGTTTGCCGCTGCCCACCGGGAGCCCCTATTCGGCATTACCGCCACCGACATCAGCCGGGCGGCCCTGTCGCTGGCGAAGAACGGCATCTACAGCGAGCGCAAACTGGATTTTATTCCCCAGGCCCTGCGGCAGAAGTACTTGTTGGCGGTGGAGGATGGGCGCTTTCAAATACACCGCTCCCTGCGCGAGCGGCTGTGTTTTAACCAGGCCAATCTGTTGGACATAAACGATATGCCAGCGGTGCAGGTGGATTTGATTTACTGCCAAAACCTGTTGGTTTACTTTCGCCGCTGGTTGCGCGAAAAAATTCTCAATGCTTTTGTGCAGCGGCTTAAACCCGGCGGCGCGTTGGTAATTGGGCTGGGCGAGGTATTGGACTGGTCCCATCCGTCCATGCAGCGCGCGCCCTTCGACGCGGCACAAGCTTATATACACAAATAAAGAACGGGACTCCATCAATGGGAGAACAACGCAACTACGCAGCCCTTGACTGGGTGGTAGGTGAAATAGGCGAAACCCTCAAAGAGGCGCGCCAGGCCCTTGAAGCCTTCGTGGAGGATCCGCGGGATGTGTCACGTCTGCGTTTTTGTCTAACCCATATCCACCAGGTGTTAGGCTCGCTGCAAATGATCGAATTCCACGGCGCGGCCCTGATCACCGAAGAGGTGGAGCTGCTGGCCCAGTCGTTGATTCACAACACCGTTACCAACGTGCACGAAGCCCAAGAAGTGCTGATGCGCGCCCTGCTGCAACTGCCTATCTACCTAGAGCATGTGCAGCGTTTTAAAGACGACCACCCCGGCGTGTTATTGCCCCTGCTCAACGATATTCGGGCGGTGCGCAAGCAGCCGTTTTTAAGCGAATCCGGCCTGTTTACGCCGGATTTAAGCCGCCTGCACCACATTCAAGACGAGCGCCACCCGGTGCTGCAGGATCGCGCCAAGTTGATTCAAGCCCTCAAAAAGCTGCGCGAGATGTACCAATACGCCGCGGCGAGCCTGCTTAAAGACATCAAAATCAGCGAAAACCTGGAGTACATCGATAAGGTCTGCTCCCGGGTGGAGCTGATGAGCCGGGGCACCCGCGCCTTTGCCCTCTGGCAGGCGGCCTGCGGGGTGGTGGAAAACCTGCGCGCCGATGAAATTGAACTCTCCGCCGCCGTGCGCAGCCTGCTGCGCCGCCTGGCGCGGGAATTGAAAATACTGGCGGAAAGCGCCCCGGCGGCCTTCGATGCGCCGGTGGATGAAAACCTGTTGCGCAACCTGTTGTATTACACGGCGCGGGCGGAGCGTTTAGGCCCCCACGGCCAAACCCTGCGGCAGAAGTACCACCTGGAGAAGGCCCTCAATGACGGCGCCGAAACCGGCCGCCACTTCCACAAAACCATGATCAGCGCCCCGGACCCAGAGGCCATCCGCAGCGTCATCGCCGCCCTGCAGGAAGAGCTCAACACGGTTAAACACATACTGGGCATGACCCTCGCAGGGCAAGCGGGGGTGTCGGATATGGAAGAAATCCTGCCAATTATGAAGCGCCTGGCCGATACCCTGGCGGTGCTGGCAATCCCTGAACTGCGCAAGTTCGCCCAGGACCAGTACGACCAGCTGGCCCACAGCTGTCGCACCGGCAGCATCGACCCGGAGCAGCTGGCCAATCTTGCCGGCCGTATAGTGGAGATCGAACACAAGCTCGATGCGGTCAGCAAAAGCGCGGGCAAGCGGGATCTGGCCAACCTCGACGGCCGCCAGATCGAAGTGGACAGCGCCAAAGAAACGGTCATCCGCGAGAGCCGTTTGGGCCTGGAGCAGTGCAAAGAAGGCATAGTGGAGTTTTACGCCTCCAAGTGGGATCGCAATTACCTGGCCGCCGCGCCGGACCTGCTGGCCAATATTCGCGGCGGCTTGAGTATGATCGGCGAAGGCCGCGCCGCTGCGGCCCTAGATGCCTGCAGCCGGTTTATCCAAGAGCAGTTTTTAAGCGTTGAATACATCCCCGACGCCGCCTCCTTAACCGCCCTGGCCAATGCGTTAGAAGGGGTCGATTATTACTTAGAGCGCATCCTTGAGCCCACCGTGGTGAGCGATGTGACGCGCTTTTTGATCCTCGCGGAAGACAACCTGCGCCAGCTCAGTTACCCCGCCAAGGGCCGCGAGCGCGCCGAGCCTGCGGCGGCCGCCGAAGGGGCCAAAACACCTGGCCCGTCGCCGTACAAACATTTGATTGCTCAGGCGGATCTGCCCCCTGCGCAGGTTATTCTGGCTGAAAACAACCAGGACGAGGGCGCTGACAGTGCCCCTGT
>DAOQGS010000076.1:0-10146 GCA_035338675.1 Cellvibrionaceae bacterium | reverse complement strand
CACTGCCACCACCGCCAGCAACACCGCCGCTGCCGCCGCAGCTTGCGGGGTTGTAGGAACCGTAACTCTCAACTACGTAATACTCAACTTCTACTGGAGGCCGAGTCCAGCCATAGAGCGCAAGATAAGAGTTGTTCGAACTGCGGTTGCGGCCACTGTTGAACGTACCGCGGTAATTAACGATTCTCGCCGAACCTGGCTTCCAACCCATGCCGCCAACCCAGTTGAATACGTTGCTCCAATCAACCTTGTAGTAGCCGGCATCTCCACAGGTAACGCTCACTCGGTTGGCATTCTCCTGCTTCCAAAACGAATAATAGAAGCCGTTGTATGTGCCCACAGCGTTGTTTGAGTTGTTAAGCACGCCGGTACAGGCGTTTGCAGCAGAGTAGCTCATAAAAGACGCCACCCCTACCAGAGCCGCTAGGCTTTTTCCCTTTGTAAAGAATTTTTTGACACCGTTAATGTTCATAGGAACCCCTTTTTATATCGATTGATCTGTTTTGCCGGTTTAATGTGCGCGCTTTAGGGCATGCCTTAATTATCTGTTTAAGTTATCTGCTTAAGCCAGCCTGCTGACTTTCGCATGTCACTACATTTCCCAAAGTATCTGGCCTGTTTTTGGGCGTTTCTTTTAGTTTTTCCAATCTTCAGCCAATGCAATTTATTAATTGAGAGGCGAAGAAAAAAATCGCTGCAAGAGATGTTTTATCCAGAATTTTACCCGCCGCTTAATGCTGTTATTTTCAATTACCTTAAGCGCTTTTCACGTTCGCGGATGCCTCACCAGCCTAGGTTTAACGATCTCCCTCATATAGTCTTGCGAACTACGAGATACGTTTTCACCTTTAGATTTCCGTTCAGCTTAACGCAGACCTCTTAATCACCGCTGTGAATTGGTTCCGGTCTGACAATTTAATTTACGCAAAACATCTCTTATTAGCGTGAAAAATTACATTGCCATGTCGATTAATTGACTTTTACCCACCGAATAAATGTTTGCCCGGAAAATTAAGCCAATATTTATTCATTTGAAACCGTTTGCAGCCAGGCGTTTTCCCACTTTTGTACCAAGCAACAAAATCCATATGAATTGTGAAATTACTTTCTAACCGGCCCATTTGCACAGGAAGAAACAGTACTAATGACTACATCACCAGGCAAGATAGCGTCTTTTTTAGCGTCTGGAATGTATATAACGATCCGCTCACCTGTGTAGGCCTCGCCATTAAAAGTCTCATTGTCTTTGAGGCTCATAACTTGCAATAAACGCATTTTTTCTGTGTAAATTACCTGTCCATTGCGCTTGATCGATAATTGATTTTCATTAGTGATACAGCCGGATTTGACTGTGCCAGACAAAGAAACACCTTTTAAAATAAACCCTTTTAACTCTGCAACCTCTTCCACGGGCATTTCAAAGGTATGCTTTTCTGAACTACATGCACAGGCTGCCATTGTTATTAGTGCAATTAAGAAGAATCGTTTTTGCTTCATTGTTTTACTCGCATTTCTTTAGCTAAATTTGTTGAGCGGATCAGTTTACACAGCTGGATTCTTTCTTGGCTCCGCCCCAATGTGCAAATCACAAACACGATGAAAAATACCGAGCCAAAGTAAACAGCCCCAGATCCAAGGCGGAAATAGTACCGACTTTATTTTGTCCCTTGTACAGGCTGCCCAAATGCACAATTCTTTTTGTTAAACAATGCGCTATTTGGGCATTGCCTCGTTTTCATTCACGAGAGCTGCCGAATTTACCCCCCATGAGCGCCTCATTCAGTATTCCCACTGCGTTGAATGTGAACGGCTAAACCTGCCACTGCCTAGCCCCCCATACCATTTACCACTGACAACCACATACCTTTGTCTGATTATTTGAAGGTAATGGGATGTAAAGGGTTCGGCGTTCAATACTCAGTAAAAAGTACTGATTGCGTTCGCAAATATTCAAACTGGCTACAAGCCTTGGTGTGATTAGGGTTTACACTGAGCCTAATCAGATTGAACTGGCTAAGCCCTCGGCATCGGACACGAGGGTAAGAATTTGCCAATAACCCGCTTTGTAGCGGCCGCCCAGCCGTGTAGTGGCCACCAGCCCTAAGCCTCTGCCCATTATTCACCGCTCAGCCCGTTTAGGCGTTTTGCTCATGAGAAACTCACCGACCCGTACCACCCTGCTCCCCATCGCGCGCTGCGTATCGCTCTTGCCCTGGGCTGGGGCGCTCCTGTTAAGCCTGAGCCTGGCCGCCTGCGGCAGCGGCTCCGCTCCGAATAATTCGGGCACACAAAGTTCGAGCGGCAGTTCAAGCTCGTCCAGTACAAGCTCCTCGAATTCCAGTTCGTCGAGTTCAAGTTCTTCAAGTTCATCCAGCAGCAGCTCCTCGGGGGTTGTTCTAAGTGGTGCGGCCCTTTATGAATCCAAAGGCTGTAGCGGCTGCCACGGCGCCGACGGCCTCAAACCCAGCCAGCCCATCGCGTTTAACAATTACTCCCAGGCCAGTTTAATCAGCAAAATCGCCGCCTCCATGCCCGCCAATGCGCCGGGCAGCTGTAGCGGTAGTTGCGCCGAGGCGGTGGGCACTTATTTGTGGTCCCTAAAGCCCGCCCAAGCGGCCTGCAACAATGAAGCGGCCCTGCCCCGCCGGGTGCGCCTGTTAACCAAGTTTGAATACATCAACACCATCAACGATTTATTTGGCCGCACCGATGCCGGCTATTTTGCTGGCAACGTAGGCTCGGATACCGAGGTGCACGGCTTTGATAACAATGTGGCGGCCAACACCATTACCCTCGGGCGCATGGATGGGTTTTGGAGCGCGGCTGAAAATGCCGCCAAAACGGTTTCCCTCTCCCGCTATTTAAACAGCTGCCCCAGCACCGGCGCCGCCAGTTGTTTTGTGGAGAATTTTGGCCGCCGCGCCTTTCGCCGGCCCTTAAGTGCAGAGGAAAAAGCCGATTACATCAGCCTGTTTAACCAAGGCGCCAGCCGAGACGCCGGTGCCCGCTACGTGGTGCAAACCATGTTGGTCTCCCCCAACTTTTTGTACCGCACGGAGCTTGGGCAAAGCGGTGTATTGACCCAATATGAAATAGCGAGCCTGCTTTCGTATACCTTTTGGGGCTCCACCCCCGATGACACGCTTTTGGATAAGGCCGCCAACAATCAATTGGCAAACACGGATCAGCTTAAACAAACCGTCGATAGCCTGTTAAAAAGCACCAAAGCCCAGCAACAGTTTGCCCATTTTGGCCGCCAATGGCTGCGGGTGGAGTCAGTCACCAGCGTGGCCCGCGACGCCGCCCTCTTCCCGGATTTTAATTGGGAAATTGCCAGCCATATGGACACCGAATTGAACCTGTTCCTGCAGGAAGTCTTGCTGCAGGCCGGTTACACCATGGCGGATTTTGTCTCTACCAATTTCACCTTTGTTAACCCCAGCTTAGAGGCCTATTACGGCCTGCCCGCCAGCACGGGCAGCGCATTCCATAAAGTGAGCCTTACCAACCGGCCCGGCGGCATTCTTTTTAACGGCGCTCTGCTCACCCGCAACGCCAAGTTCTTTGAAACCCACCCGATTCAGCGCGGCCTGTTTGTGCGCAATCGCCTGCTGTGCCACCAGCTGGGCACCCCGCCCCCCAATGTGGGCCTAGTGGCGCCGTTTAACCCGAACCTGCCCACCCGCGAGCGCTTTGCCCGCCACACGGCCAACGCCAGCTGCGCCTCCTGCCATCAGTACATAGATGAAATCGGCTTTGCCTTTGAAAATTACACGGCGGTAGGCCAGTACCGGGCGGTGGAATCCAACGGCGCCCCGGTGGATGCCACAGGCCGCATCACCGGCCTTAACCACCTGGGGGATACCGACAGCCACGCCTTTAACAACCTGCCGGAACTCGCCCAGATCCTGGCCACCGAGGGGTTTAACACCCTCTCCGCCTGCGCCGCCGAGCAGTTCACCCGCTTAGCCCAGGGCGTGAACGAGCCGGATAGCTGCACCCTTGCCAATACCGTCAAGCGCTGGAATCCCAGTGCCCGCTCCCTGCGGGACCTGTGGATTGAAATCGTCGCCGCCCAATCTTTTACTCAGCGCCAGTAGCCTAGGAATTCGCCCCATGCAAAGACGTTCACTCATTAAGGCTATAGCCGCAGGCTCCCTCACCGCCGCCACGCCATTAGCCTGCTTGCTGGCCCGCAACGCCCTGGCCGCAGGCAATACAGCCCCCATCCGGACTATTTTTCTCTTTCACCCCAACGGCTGTGTACCGGATATTTTCTTTCCTAAAGCCGGCAGCCGTACCCTGCCCGCCATGACCGCGCCCTTGCAAAGCGTTTATGACAACCTGGTGTTTATCGACGGTATCGGCTACGCGGGGCCTGACTACACCCACGAGGGCGGCGCCTTTAAATGCCTAACCGGCCGCATGACCCGGGACGATAAATTCTCCTCCATCGACGTGTTGATGGGTAAAGAGGATTGGGCCAACCGGGCCAGCAACGGCATCAGTGTGCCGTCGGTGCAAATGGGCGTGGCCACCTTCTGGGGCAACGACGACACCAAACGCATCAGCCACGACAACGGCACCACCCTGGATTCCGTCTGCGACCCGCGCATCATGTACCCGCGTTTATTCGGCGGCGGCGCCAATGCAACGGGCGTGGAAGCCCAGATGCTGTCCATCGCCAAAAACGATTTAAACCGCCTGCGCAGCACTTTAGGCAGCCTGGAAAAAGCCCGCATGGATCAGCACACGGAAGCGCTGTCGGTATTGGAAGCGCGCTTTCGCGCCAGCAGTAATACTGCCCTTAACAGCTGTACCAAGCCCGATATCAGCCCTGCTCCCCAGGCCTCAGGCCTGGATACAGACGAAGCCCTCTCACAAACTGATGTGCTGGATTTAGCCTCCGGCCTGCAACAGGACATAGCCGTAGCCGCCCTCGCCTGCGGCATCACCCGCACCATCGCCTTTAGCTACGGCGTGTCCGTCTGCCCGGTGAAAGTGCCCGGCTCCCAACTTGGCGATCACGACGCCTCCCACTCGGACGCCAACACCCACACCAAATCAAAAATTTGGTGGATGGGCCAGGTGGCAAAATTTATTCAGAAACTCGCCAATACGCCGGAGGGCACAGGCTCTTTATTGGATAACACCATTTTGGTGGCGGTGTCGGACCTTGCCCACGGCAATTACCACAACCACTACCGCATCCCTATGTTCTTAGCCAGCGGCAAAAATAATAATGTGGGCTTGGTCACCGGCCGCTCCTTAGACTGGCGCAGCGCCCGCGCCGCCACGGCGAAAGTACAGGGCGATCAAAACGCCACGGACCGCAGTATCAACCACACCGATGTGCTGGATACAGTGCGACAGGTGGCCGGTTATACGAGTTTTCAAATGCCTAATAAAGAGGGTGATGTATTGCTCGGTTGGAAAGGCAATAAAGAGCCGCGTTAAAAATGGCTCGGCAAAACCCTCGGTTAACCTCACAGCCTCAGTTACCAATGCGTTTAAACCTAACATCCAGAGTTGAACCCGTAGCGAGAATGTTTAAGACGCCGAATTTAACTGTTTAGCACACCTTATTACCCTCGTCCGCGCGGGCGGCACAATCGATTCGCGGTGTAGCAATGGTGACTAGAGGTAGTGCAGACCGCCAAAAAGAAGGACCTTTTTGACGAGCCTACACGGATGTATGCACGGCGTGTCTGCGTTAACCTCTAGTCACCACTGCGGGCACAGTAGGGTTTAACGGCAATTTTTCGATTAAAGCGTAGGTTCACTGAGCATATTGGGTTTAAAAACCACCTTATTTCGCCCGCTATTTTTAGCCTCGTATAATGCTAAATCCGCCCGTTTTAATACTGTGTCGATGGACTCATTGGCACGGGCCAGGGTTGCGCCGATGCTCATGGATAAATGCAGCGGCCGCCTGTCCGCTTCAAAACGATATTCACTAATGGCGATGCGAAGTTTTTCCGCCAGGGCAATTAAACGCTCGGCGGGCATTTGCGGGCAAATCAAAATAAATTCCTCTCCGCCCCAGCGCCCAAATACATCGGTTAAACGGATATTGTGTGCAACCAGCAATGCCACTTCTTTTAATACGCGATCGCCCGCGTCATGCCCCTGCTGGTCATTCACCGCTTTAAAGTGGTCGACATCGAGCAACAGAACACCGATAGAGCCATTCAGGTCGCCATCAAATAATTGTTTTAAAAACTGCTGCACCCCGCGCGATTTAACACACCGGTTAATACATCCGTCACCGACCTGGCTTCAAATTCCCGCTTTTGCAGTTCTAAATTTTTATACTCGCTCAATAAACGGTCGATGCGCTCGGATGCCAGGGTTGATTTACGGTAGAGGCCGTAGCCAGTATTAATACCCTCGGCAACAATCAAGGCCAGCCACATCAAAATAATCAGCAAATACAGGGTTTCTTTTTTGATCCAGGCGCCTACCAACTCAATTTGCTGCACCTGAATTTCATTGCGGCTGTGAAAAACAAAATCGACACCCAAATAAGTAACATTGGTGAATTCCGGCGCCGAATGCTCCCGTGGTACATCAAAATCGCGGATCCACCAATCACCCACACTAAATTCTTTCATCGGCACATAGGTGGATGCAGTTAAATCGGCGGTGCGAATAGTCACCGCCATAAATTTACTGGATAAACCCGGGTCGTCGCTTTTATCAAACACTGGGTTGTAATTGCGCAAAAAAATGCGGATACGCGGCGCATCCCCGCTGTAGCGAAGCGTTAATTTTAGGCCGTCGTAATCGCTAAGATCCAAGCCGTGGGTGGCATCTGCGCCTAAGGCGAGGGTATAGCCGCAGGAATAGGGGTCTGCAGGTTTAAAATCACAATAAAAAAGCTGGCGGCTTTCATCGATCCAGCGCACGGAGGATTGGCCATTCTCGCGCTTAAGGCCATATAACTCACTCTTAAATGCTGAGCTCGGGTACAGGGATAAGCTTTTCAGGGGCATCACCTGGTGCAATACAATCCCTGCCAGTGTAAGCAGCGCCGCCACCGACCGCGCCGAGGAAAAACTTACCGATTTAATAACCATTTATTACCCTGCACAGGCCCCACTCGCACGGCGCCAAAAGCAGGGCCGCTGGCCGCCATAATCACAAAGTCACTGGCAGTTTTCTATCGGCTGGTACACAGAATGTGTTATGCGCCACAAAGCCGCTGGTAATTTGTAGCTTAAGGATTCTTCGGTTTTGTCTCGAGGCGGAATATTCTGAAATTGTGCGCGTATAAAGGCTGCAACTTAAGCTATAGGCAAGTGCTGGCAAGGTTTGAAAATAGGTAATTTTTTAGACCTAATTATTCAACACCTTTTTAATGTAACTGGATGTAATTCCCGCATCGACGGCAAACTATCAGACGAATGCCTTGTAACTGCAAGCACCCAATGCTCCCACCGCAGTGATCAATACAAGTTATTTCAGACACGCCGTGAATTCATTCTATTAACCCGGCGGCATTTAGGGCCGGGTTAATAATGGCGGCATGGATGCCGCGCCAAAGGTGCGAGCCGCCGCGAGCTGCACTAAAACAAGAAAATCCGCGCATTTTCGTAAGTTTAGTGCAGCGAAGGCAAAATAGATCAGGACGATTTATTTTGCCGCCGGGTTAATAAGTAGGCTCGTCAAAAGGTCCCTCATTTTGACGGTCCGAAATAACCTGTATTCATCACTGCTGTACCGCGCATCGATTCTGCCGCCTGGCTAAATCCTGCAAAATATGCCGTCCGCGTGAAAGAGCTTATGAACCCGGCACTAAATGCCGCCGGGTTAATAATAAGATGTGCTGAATAGTTATTTTTAGCCTTAATCAAAGGCCACTTTGCATCTCTACTCAAGGTTATGCTTGCGCAACAAATGTCGGTTTAGGGACCGCACCTACCGCTTGGGGCCCGCGCAGGCAGCCATCAGGTTCGATGGCAAAAGCCACCACGGAATCGGAATGTTCATGGGCCACAATTAAACGCGCAGCCGCATTTAACAGCGTAAAATAACGCGGCCATAAACCACCGCAGGGCTTGATTTGAATAGATTCAAGGGTACCATCCGGCTGTACGGCAAAAACAGCAATACTATGATGGCCTCGATTGGAGGTATAAATAAATTGGCCGTTGTCGCTAATACTGATGTGCGCAGCGATATTCTCGCCTTGGTAGTTATCAGGCAGCGTACTGATGCGCTGCTGCACCGTCCATTGCTCGTCGGCCACATCAATAACCGAAACTGTGCTACTTAATTCATTGAGCAAATAGAGTTTGCCATTGTGCGGGTGACGAGCAAAATGGCGGGGGCCATCGCCCGCTTGGGCTTTAAATACTATTGTGCCCGCCCCCCACTGATTGCCCACTAAAAGCGGATACCGCAACACCTGATCCAAACCTAAATCCACCGCATAAAGCCCCAACTGCCCGGCTTTATTCACGGCAAATTCCACATAGTGGGCGTGGGGCGCCTCTTGCCGTGCCGTTACACTGCGGCCTGTGTGCTGAATAATAAAAGGCGCTCCTTGCGGCAGGCCGTTTTTATCCAGCGCAAAAATACTCACACTGCCCCCCATATAATTAGCCACCGCCAAATGGCCCGAGCCAGTATTACAGGCTAAATGACAGGGGGAGGCGCCGCCACAATTGAGCGTTAATAATGGTTGCCAGTTGTTGCCCGCATCAAACACATGAATTTTACCGGGCTCTGCCTCCTCCACTACATACCACAGATCACCATTTTTTAACCCTATAGAGGGATTGTGGCTAGCCAATACTAATTGGGCAGCAGAAAATATCTCCTGTTGTAGGTTATAGCCCATGCGATAAATACCCTGCCCAGGCCCATCCGTGTAACCACCCAAAATTAATGAATACTCAGACATATATAAATCTCAAAAACAGGTGTGCGGCGCAATAACGCCCGCAAAGACAATGTGAATATATATTAACCCGGCGGCAATTAGTGCCGGGTTAATAAAGGCGGCAAGGTTGCCGCATCAAAGGTGCAAACCGCCGCGAGCCGCACTAAAACATGAAAATCCGCGCATTTTCGTAGGTTTAGTGCGGCGAGGGCAAAATAGATTAGGACGATCTATTTTGCCGCTGAGTTAATTAAAGAGCGTGATTGAACGAATAAGGAATTGGCCACGCTTAACAGCGGGGCAATTATTAGGCTAGGCTCAATTGGCTGCTAAGCAAGGTTAATGTTGAGCCCCATACGAATCATCCACTGCCAATGCTTCCAATTGCCATCCAGCAGCGCCGTGCCGCTGCTCACCGCAGGCAGCCCCGGTGCAATAGCGATACAGGCATCAATGCGATCAGAGCCCTGGGTGGTCCAAATGCTGTGGCTGGAATAACTGGTGGCCAATAAGCCCTCCAATAAACCCGTGGCGGCGCTATTCATTTGCACGTCGGCGCAGGGCACTTGTATGGGGCCCGCTTGATAACCCTGATTAAACCACTGCCGCCGCAAATAAGTGGGTAAATTTAAGGTGCCGATACGGGCTAATAATTCATCCACCAACAGGCCTTCATCTAAAGCGTGTAAAGCGGCTTCCTCCACCGGATTTAACCATTCAGACTGCTCACACAAAATATCCAACAGGGATAAATCCCCCGGCACCGGCACCAACACACTAAAGGGAAAATAACGGCCCACCTTATCCACACTGGGCATCAAAATACCCAGCCACTGCTGTTCATCTAAAACACCCGAGGAAAATCCAAACCGCCAAATTGGGCTGGTTAAATACACATTTAACCAATCCTGGCCGAGCCGCTCTTGGGAGGAGCCAATAAACGCCTGCAGCCAACCATCCCAAATTTGCACTAAATTGTTGGGTAAATTGCGCGCAACAAAATCACCGTGGCCGGGTAATTTCCCATAAAGACCTATAGTAAGCGACATAATCAGTTCAAGCGTTAAATTGGCCCGCAGGCCCTTAAGGAGTTTCTGGCAATCTAAAGCCAGTTAACACATCCCGCCGAAAAATATTGGTGGCACTTTTGGGCCGCACTTCATAGGCAATATCATGGGTTAACCCCTGCACAATGGTATCCGGCACAGAAAAGCGCACTATGTAACTGCCGCTCGCCTGTTTCTCAATGCGCGACGCGT
>DAOQGS010000075.1:0-10273 GCA_035338675.1 Cellvibrionaceae bacterium | reverse complement strand
GGCTGTACCGGGATGAAACCCAGAATCAGTGCGTACAACAATGGCAGCAAGTAAGCATTTGTGAGCTAGATGGCAATTAAGCAGCTCTGTCATTCCCCCAGCCCAGCCATACCCTCCAATATCTGTCCAAATAAAGCTACCACCGCCTCTTTTGCGTCTACGCCCTCCGGCAAATGAGGTTGCACTAATTGAGCGATCAGATAAATGCTTCTTTTGCCGTCAACCAGATCCAATACCCGCGCAATAAATTCATGGCCAATTTGGCAATTAAATTGAATCTTAGGAACCGGGATATGATGCATCACTAACCAAGCTGGTGTAAGCCACTCGCTGGTGTTACCAGGCTCAGGCAAGGGTTTGAGTTGCGTTCGTTTGCGGGCAGAAAAAGAAAATAATTGCTCATGGTGGTAGCGCGCATTTAGGGGGGAGGCCATGTGTTCAGCCTCCTCAACGCTCAGCTCTTCAACATCAAAGCCAGCCATGTCGGCAAATTCAAGAATTTCCTCGGCGGAATATTTAAGGTCGAAATTCAGCTGCGCAGAATATAAAAGAGGGCCTGTATTGATCCAATATCCGCCGGGTTTGAGCAAATAGTCCACAACAGCAATCAGGTCCTTAACGTCTCCGCCGGTCACATCCAATAACCAAGAGGTGACAACCGAATCCATCAACGCTTCCTGCAACGGCATGTTCCAGACATCGGCACCGAGGGCATACCAGTTGCGATGTAGTCCATCTGGGTCCTGCGGCGGTTCCATCAACCATGATTTTGCGTAGGGAAATCCGATCTGCGGATAGGTATAAAGCTCTGGCAGAGTTATAGATTCGCGCGCTTTAATTAAGCTGTGGGCGCAACTGAGTAAAAAGGGGTTTATATCGGCGGCGATGGTAAATTCAGGCTTGAGTATTCGGTGTAAATCCCAACTTAAGCGCCCCGCCCCGGCGCCTAAAAACAACATTTTCCCAGGCGCAGGATTTGGCCATACATTTAACACGCGCTCTAGGTTGGCATCGTTAACGTGGGTTTTAAAATGCCGGCTGGGCACGGCGTCCCAGGCCCAGTCGCGCAAAATATGGTGGTAATACTCGGTGGGGTTATCCACGCGCATTTGCTCGAATACCGGGTCTCGCACGCTTTGCAAACCTGCATTTTTAAGCTGCCCCAGAATCACAGTGAGACTATGGCTCATAGCGGCTCTGGCTTGTTCCAATCGATCCCGGGTTAGACGCGATAGGTCATAACCCTGCATTATGTAGTCGAGATGTTCGAGCGCATCGGCACCTTGGGATTCCATCATCGCCATTTGATGCTGCCACAGGTTTTTTTGCTGAATGCCTGTGGTGAATAGACAGGGAATTTCCCCCAAGGAATAAAATTCAGTGTTGCATCCGCCGCATCGATCAGCGACTACTTGTTGTGCACATACTGGACAGACCAATATTCCAGGCGGGAAATTAAATTGGGTCATAAAGGTAAATCCATAGAGATTAAAGTGGAGAATAGAAAAATAGGGGCCTGGAAAACCCCATAACAAAAAAGCCCTGCCAAATAATCTGGCAGGGCTTCAGTTTGACACTAGTTAATTTTCGCTGGATTAGTCGCGCTTAAACCAAACCGACGTCTCCACCGGTGGCACCACCGAGCTTAAGCCCTTTGGGATCAACCCCCAAGCCCTTAGCAACTTCCGCGTGAAAATCGCGACTGGTGGAAGCAGTTCCTTTTGATGAAAACCCAGGCTTAAAGCTGGGCATCTTTGTCGCCAATAAGAAAGGCGCATTGGTAGAGGCATGGGAGAGACCATTGCCGAAACAGGTCACCTGTACAAACGCAGTGCTGTTAATTAGCGGCTGCCCCGTTGAATCAGAGGTGTCCATCAATTTCTTGATGAAGTAAGCCGGCACTTCGAATTTATCCCGCATCATTGGGTTCCACACAGACGCGCCACCAGAGTGGGCCGCGCTGTGGCCATCAAAACCTTTATAGGTCCAGCCTGCGCCGTTGTGGTTCCCAATCTGCAGTACGCCCACACGGGTCAAGTCACATTTGAAGGCCGCAACTAGAATATCAGCCTGCAACTTTGCGTGGGCAACCATGGCGGCATTGGTGGTGTCGTCATAGGTTCCAGGTAGAGTTGGTTTACAGGCATTTAGATCTGGGGCTGTAGCGTTGGCAAGATCCGCAATACGGCTTTCAATTTTTTCGATGGCCGTAACGTGAGTTTGCACTCGGTTATATTCATCGGTGCTCAGCTTCTTTTTAATGTTCTCAAGCGCACGTTTCTGCGCATCAAACGACAGTATGTAAGTGTCGTCTTTACTGGTCTCTGGCACTGCACCGAAGTATCGGCTTAGTGCGCGCCGTGGGTCATCCTCTGGCTGGCCAGCACTACTGATTATTACACCTGCCCCGGTACCGGAATCCGTTGCATTCGAGCCCAGATAAATGGATGAATAATAACTTCTGGGGCCGAGAATCGCGCCCAAATCAGCATCAACTGTGTTGCGAGAATAGTCACCACCCAGCGCCTGACGAGCACCGCCATGCCCCCCAACTTCAGTATCAACGCCGCGGAAATGGCAGATTTGAGCGACGTTATAGCTGGCGGGACCGTAGTGATAAGACGATTGGTTGGTGGATATAGCCGACGCCGAGCTTGGGCGCCAATCATCGGGCGAGCCGCTGTGAATATACAAATAGACAACGCGCTTAGGAGCATCTGCCGCAGAGGCATAGCGAGCGGTCATCACCCCACCCAGTAAACTTGAGTACTTCAAAGTTGCCGAGCCAATGCCCGATTTAGCAACCAAATCTAAGAATTTACGACGTGACTTATGCACATCTTTGCGCTGAGCTTCCGCAATTGTGTCGTTTGGTTGCGGTAATTTTTTCGAATCGTTCATATTCATAAACCTATCGTTGGCCATTACAGCGGGATCAAAAGATCCCGCAGCAACACTTGTTATTTTCGGAAACGGAATGTATCAGACATGACAGCGGCTTTCACAACGTCACGGGGGCTCTTCGCTCGTGCATAGGCGGTGTTGAGCTCATTTTTGATACACGCAAATTCCGCCTCCTGGGTGTTACTAATTCCATAGCGTCCGTTCTCGATAGGATCCAGAAAGGCTTTGTCTAAGCTATAACCGAGGGCGTAACGTGTGGATTTTTCAATCAAACACGCGCTTATGCCAGGCAGGTCGTTTTGGACAATCACCTTGCCAAGGTCTTTAGCGCCGTTGAACTTCAAGCCATCGCCAGACGCTTTGGCAGCGTCCGCTTTAGCGCCAGATAAAGTACCGACAACATTGTAGGCGTACAGGTAGCTACCATTATTAACCTGGGTGATATCCAAATTAGCCTTGCCCTTCGGCACAGCTACACCATTGACGAATATCAGGCCATCCTGCACCACTTTATTGTTGACCTTCGGACGCAAGCGCCCAACGTGGTCGAAGTCATCCATACCGAACAACGGGTTAATGATGGCGTTGTGGCAGGTGGCACAAGAAGAGCTTGGGATATTGGTTTGGATATCGTAGAAATCCGTTGTAGTGATATCACCTGCTTCAACCCGCGATTTCACCAATTGCGCAGCCGCTTCACGCTCTTGAGAGTCCTCAAGATTGACGGGTAGCGGGATAGACTGACAAAGCACATCCTGACGGAAATGAGCCGAGCGCTGGATAGGTGAGCTGTAATCCATATGGGCGTTGTACGCCATATAAGCACCGGAGGCGATGACTCCACCACGCTGAGTATTGGCCGTGCTCACCATACGGAACGAACCAGGCGCATCGCCACCACCGGGCAATTTGTAGAAGGTGGAAAGCGTGCTATCCAGAAAGGTGTAATCCCCTGAATACATGCTGGGGAAATTACCGTTGTAGAAAACATGCTTATAGATCTCACGAATCTCTTGCATCATGGATTGACGCACGGCTGGGGTGAATTCCGCGTCGTTACGAGTCTTCTCGCTCAGGCCATCGGTGCGGAACCACTTGCCGGCCAAGCGCTCGACGTGAGCCTTGCCCAGCGCAGAGTCAATCAGCGCATCCACTTGCGCTTCACGTTTAACCACATCGACCAACTCCCCGGCGACGGCAGCATCCAGCAAGTTCTTGGAGGGCGCAGAACCCGTCAAGGCAAATGACAGCGCAGAGGCGTATTCGTAGGGATCGAGCACGTAAGCGTTTTGATCAGCGGCCGTCAACTTAGCGACATCATCCTGCACGGGTTTCGACTGTCCCAGCACACCAAACGAGATGGATGAGATCTGCAGAGGTGGCATCTGGTAATCGTTGTTGGCAAAGCTTGCGTCGTTTAGGAAATAAACAGGGCCGCTCGGCAGGCTATCAATGGTGATGTAGTAGGTTCTGTAACCGGTGTGATCGATAGTCAGACGCTTAAGCACGCCCGAGTTGTCGTAACCGGTACCGATGGTGAGCACCGGCCAATTGTTCATGGGGCTCTTTTCACCTTTAACCGTGATCGCAATTAGGTCTTTACCTGTCCACTGGTAGCCGGGGTTGGAGGTGGCGGTAACGCTGATGCGGTTATAACGCTGGATGCTCAACGTGGAGAAGGTTTTTGGCGTACCTTGGAACTCGTACTTAGTGCCTTGGGACACAACCGGATTCTTCAGTAAATCGGCAACCTTGGTCCCCAACTCCGAGCGATAGAGGAAGTTCGGCGACATCAATACGGTGCGTAAGGCCCACTTCAAACCGTCTTCAAGCGTGGGGGCACCAGTAAAAATGGAGGTGATCTCCGACTGCTCCACACTGGTTAAAGCACGACGGTAAGCCACATAGGCAAAGTTGTTGATGAAATCCGTTGAACATTGGACAGCATCGTCACAGGCGAATGGTAAAGCGCCGCGAGTGGCCATGGCCCAATCCGCAATTTCAATTGCGTTGTCGTAGTACTTGTTCAAGCGGCTTTCGTTGATTGCTTCGATTGAATGGTTGGGCAGCCGCGCCACTTCAGTGTCTAGGCCTACCTTGCCAGCTGAGGAGTAATCATTGGGCAAGGGTAAGGCAAACAGCTTGCTGAGGGAGTTGTGATACTCATAAGACGTCAAGACATGTAACACCCGCTTGCCATAGTGAATAGCGCCTGGGTTAGAGCAGGAAACTGCCGCCGCCCCTGGCCCCTTCTGGCCGTCTTTTAATGACCAAATATAAGCAGCAGCATCCTGGGCGCATTGAGCATTACAATTCGCCACTGGCCCCATTGAGTTTTGAATGAAGGCGGCAAGTTGAGTCACTGCACGGCCATCATAGGCTGGGTAATCCGAGGCGGGATTGCCCAGACTATCAGGGTCAATAACTGCGATACCTGAATCACCTGAAGCTTCATCGGAGCCAAAATAACCATCGCCGTTGTCATCTTTGTGGCACCTGGCGCAGCGGGAAGCGAATGTCGTCTTTCCTCGCGCTGCATCCCCTGAGAAGCCACCAGTAGAGCTAGATGAAGATATATTGCCCGACGAACTGCTGCTCGAGGAGGAGCTGCTGCTACTCGATGAACTGCTGCTCGAAGAAGAGCTGCTAGTTTTGCCGGCTGATGTTGAGCTGCTGCTCGACGAGCTACTGCTTGATGAACTGCTGGAGGATGAACTACCCCCTCCCCCACAGGCGGCGAGCATTGCGCTCAACATTCCCAAAATTAATATCTTACGCATTATCGATAAAGCTCCTCATTTGACGACCGCCACCAGCTCACGCATATCGAGACTGACGACTGAAACTTGAAAATTTCTAGTGCGTATATTAAGAAAGTTTAGGTTTCTGAACCGTGACAAGGATCCCAGCAACACTCACTTATAGTCATGCTTGTAAAAAGGATTTGCCATAAATTTCACTTGTCATATATGTGATTTAACGCCTTTATTATGCCCAGTTGACCGCTCCTTCCATACAACCAGTTCAACCAGTTAGTAGTAGGTAGTAGGCGTGGGATAACACTTTTGGCGTGAGCATGTTCGATGCCTGCGAATATGCAGTGATATTCATTGAACCGCTAACAACGAAAACACACCGGAATAGGCTACCTGAATTCTTAAGCGCAATTAGTCTGCCGCGTAGGTAACAGCATCTAGAATTTTGTGGGGCGCTCCCTCGGTGTCAATCAGTACCTACTACGTACCGAAGTTTTACCTGGTGAAGTGCGGCAGCCAGGTTCTGAATATTTGCCAAAGACTCATTTAGCAGAGCGGGAATGACGCCATCCGACTTTTTATCGTCGCCAATGACAATATCGAGGCCATCAATGACGGTCGTCGATATGCATTTGGCGGGATTAGATGACTTGAATAGCTGAGTCAGCCCAAAAGGAGTTTGGTCGCGGATGGCGTAAAAACGGGAGAGGGTTTGCTGGGGATCGGCGTCTACCAGAAGTACCTTCTGGCCCATATCAGCCAAGATGGCCCCTAGGTTTGCCGTGAGTGTGGTTTTGCCCACACCGCCTTTGGTAGAAATAATTCCTATAATTTTCATAAGGTTAGACCTCAATCTGAGTGATTGTAGATCTGCACTTATTTTTCTACCGCAGTACTGGAACACATCGGGGCCACCTGATGGTGGCTAGGGCGAGACTCGAACTCGCGACCCCAGCATTATGAGTGTTGTGTTTGCCGGAGCTATAAGTGCTCGCCAAATGGCTGTAAATCGGTCAATTATTGATCTGTTGTCTCATGTGCCGTTAAACATCAACAAGCGCAAGTTCAATTCTTGCGCTTGAATGGAACTTTTGTCAAATATTTGTTTATATCGGCATGGGCGGAACCTCACTGGAAAGCTTCGTGTTCAGCGTGGGGATCTTGTTGAGCGAGTGGCCAATCTGGGCCACTGAGGTTTGGACGTAGACTCTGGTGGTCTGTAACGAAGTATGCCCGAGCATCACCTGGGCACTTAAAATATCGGCCTGCCCGTCAATCGGATTGCACAACTCAGTGGCTAACGAGTGCCGAAATCGGTGTGCCGACACGCATATGCCGGAGTTGCGTTTGATCCGCTTAAAAAAGTCTGTAATGGCTCTCGGCCTAAGCCCATCAATCCTGCGCGGATCCCGGCAGTATCTATTGGATAAAAAAGCCAGATTAAATAGAGTATCGGTTGGGCGGAGGCTCCTACCAAGCACCCTCACAAGCTCATCCTGCAGTTTATGGAGTGTGGCAGTTAAGTCTGAGTGGATGGGTATGTACCACTCCCTGTGAGTCTTCGAACCTTCATAGTTAAGCTTCAGGCTACTGGCCTTAAAATCAATGTCCCCCACTTCAATATTGACCAGCTGTTTCCGCCTAATGCCCGTGTAGTAAAGGCACTTGATAACGGCCTGCCAAAACCATATGGGTTCGTAGTCATAGCCGCCAGCTTCAAGGTGCTGTAACGCAGCCATTACAGAGTCTATCGACTGAGTCTTGGGGATTTTTTTCCCTGTCGGCGCCGTCTTCGCATACCGAAAGACATTTTTGTCCATTAGGTTTTGATCTACAGCATAGTCACCTATAAGGCGTAAATACCGCAGGTAGCCGTTGTAGGTTATTGGTCGGGCACGGGACAGCGTCACGGCCTTGAACTGAATAACGTGATCTCGTCCAATCTCCTCGCAATGTTCGATACCTGTCCGGTTTACAAAGAGTCGTGCCGCTCTCAGTAAGGTCAGTTGGGTATCAGGGGTAAACACATTCAGGTCAGAGTATTCACGAGCTAAATCCAAAAATTTCATTCTTGTCACCTTCTAATAATAATTTGGCATCATGCCACCACAAATTAATAGCTATTCGCTATTAGCTGTGACGTCATTATTGCCAAAAATTGCTTATGTTGAAAGGTGCGCCATTTAAGATTTTTTAGACCCGGTGAAGCCTGGCTCGTTTTTTATATAAATATTGGCCGCCGGTATAGTGCTCGGATCGTCGAAAAATAGATTAAAAGGGAATTTCCAGCCATGGAGCTTGGTTGTTTTATTTTTCCCCTGGGCGTAGACGGGGTGAATGTTCAAGCCGTCTGGTGCCGGGATGTGTTTCCGAATCAACCGTACTTTACGGCCCAGGGCCTTAAAGTTGGCCTCGCCATCGATTCCATGTACCTCCAAAAAGCATTTAAAAATCCCCGGGGCTAATGTCAGTACACAGTCTTCCATGATGTGAACCAGGGCCTCAGTGTTATTCATCGCGATGGATTTATTTAAAATGTTTTCGCGCAGCCATCGAATAAACATATAGGCGACTTGATCAGCATCAATGGCCACTACACCTGGCTCAAATGACGGTTTGCCTGACACTAAATATTTGCCGAATTTTTTATCCAGTGATTTTTTCTGCAGCTTCTTGACGCTGGATACATCGGCAGTTTCCTGATTAGCGCCAGCGTCCTGATCATCATCAGATGCAGATTCGGAATGTTTCTCATCGTGCGCCACTGCTGCAAAAATGACTTCACCTTCAAGGGCCGCAGTTTCGGGAAGCGTTTCTGCAAAATCAGCTTCCTGATCAGGAAAAATTGCGTCTACAGTATCCGAAAACACTTCTTCAGAATCCTCAAGTGAATCATCACCCAGTGTGCCCAGCAATTCCCCAGATTCATGATGAATGCTATTTGACTCAGATTCTTTATCCACCACAGCTGCCTGATCGCTTTGTAATTTAGGGTCATCAAGTGAATGCGTAGTTTCCTGCTCTATTTCCTGCGCAGATTCAATAGGCTCATCGCCCCCCCCCTTCCTGTGATGAATTTGATTCAGCTGCATTATCTAATGTAATCGCGTCAGCCTCTTCACATTCGGCTACTATCGAATCTGCAGATTCTGGAAATGTTTCTGAAACTGCGGTAGTGGGAATTGGCTTTTGCTTTTTAGCTTCACCAAATACTTCCTTAATATCACCAACAAACGGTGCGGGAATGCGAGTGGGTACAACTAGCCTACGAAGTTTAAATTTGAGGCAGGTAAATCGATGGGTATATTCAGGGCAGGATATAACAACATTCCAAATAGCCTTGGCATCAGGAGTGGGAACGGCAAACCCGTAATCTTGAAAAATATCGTATAGCCGCACAGGGTCGCGAGGTAAATCGGTAATATTGGCATCGTCGCAATGCTTAATGATTTTATCGGCCAGCGCCCGACACACAATATAAATATACTCTCCAGTACACCAAGCCATACCTCCGTTTTTATTAATTCTGATGACATCCTCGGCTATCCACTGCCGGACAAAGTGAATCAGGCGCTCAATTGTTGAAGGGCGATTACTAAAACGTAACTGGGCAGGTCTTAATTGTGCTGCTGCAGTGGACGACATATCGGCCTGTTCAAGGACTTCACCAATCACACCACTTTCAAAACGATCCCCCCTCAAATACGCACAAAGCTGCATCATAATGGTCTGATCCCGGGCCAACCAGGCTCTACCTGTTTGAGGTAAAAAATCAAATAGGGTCAAAGCAATTTGTGTGTGATAGCTATAAGGGGTTTTTACAAATTCAACGCTGTAGGAGACAGCCTGTTCAAATTCTTTGAGGGGCTTGTCTTGAGGCGTCCACAACATGAATGTGTTGTTACGAAAGCGCAAACAAATCCTTATGGAGCCCATCAATTTGCCGATGTCGTGTAACAACCCTGCTGCAAAAATCGCATATGTCCATAGGTGCCGTTGATCACGGATTTGTTCTACGGTGCCGCCGAGTGGCAGTTGTAGACCGCGACGCCGTTTTAGGGCCAGTGATATAACATCGTAGGTGTGTGCAAGCAGCCCACCAGGCCCAGCGTGATGATCAGCTTCACTTGCGGGGCACAGCTGAATGGCTTCAACGTAGCGAAAAAAGGGAGATTGGATCAGATCGTTGAACGCTGTGTCATGAAATGCCATCAGGGTTCGCCAGTCATTTAGGCGCGAATCAATGTTAACCCGTTTTAATAATTGATCGGCACCTAATATGGGTAAGGCAGATAAATTCAGCTCATTCGTTTGTTTCAACATAAGCTATTTCAGGTTGTCTCTCACCCATCGTTTAATTATGTCCTCAGCCGGGTATGCTGCGTGCGCCTGGGCAATGACCGTATCCGGCGTTTGGAAGCTGGAGAATGTTTGTTGCAGCGGGTGCCAATAAACCCGCTGGCCTCCAACAGAGTGATAGGCTCGAAGCGTAAAAATCGGCAGCTTAGAAATGCGAATGGCGGCATAGTGGACTGCCAAATCGGGAGTCTGTTTGGCGGGCTCGACAATACTCCACAGCAGATTCAGGACTTCAACCTCAACGGATTCGCCAG
>DAOQGS010000074.1:3070-10459 GCA_035338675.1 Cellvibrionaceae bacterium | reverse complement strand
GCCAAATTTAACGCCGCCAGAGCTAGCAAGGTAGTATTTCAACAAGCTGTTAAAGGCGCCGCTTTAACTGAGCAATGGGCCGCTTTCAATAATCGCCATGGGCAGACGCCCCTATAAGGTCTTAGACATAGGTCATGACAAGGCTTCACTTTCGCTTTATGGATGCGCGCCCCGCTCTGGGGTGGCAATTGATACGCACCGGCTGTGCAGGCCTTTTATTAATCTCGATTTTGCTGGTGTTATGCGGGCAGGCCCGCGCTAACCAAGCCCCCCGCGACAACATGCAGTTTGACCACCCCTTCAGCCAAGATGCAGAGGATGCCCTCAATGCATTGGGCATTATTCGCTTTATTACCCAGGATCAAGCGGGATACATGTGGTTTGTGTTCCGCCAGGGCCTAGCCCGCTACGATGCCAACCGGCTAAAACCCTATTTAGTAGTGGATGAGCACAACACAACGCCTATTATTCCCAGCTCCTTTACCAATTTAGTGGAGGATAAAAATGGCGTGTTGTGGATTGGTGGCGAAGGTGGCTTAGCCTTTTATACCCGGCAAAAAGATCGCTTTGAACTGGTCACTGCCGCTAATACCCGCTGGAAGCTGCCCGACACTAAAATTACCGCCCTGGCGGTGGATAAAAATAATCGTTTATTTATCGGTGGTGACGCGGGTTTAGCAGTGGTTTCGGCCGATCGTAACCATGTGGATTTTTATTCCAGCGCTGTGTGTGGGTTAGGCAACAGCCTTATTCGCTCCTTGTATGTGGCTCGCGATCAAACCCTATGGATCGGCACCACAAACAGCGGCCTGCATGCGTTTAACGCTGACAGCGGCAATTTTAAACACTGGCATATAGATTTAGGCGCAATTAACTCCCCTGCCGATGACGATATATTGCGCATCGTTGACGATTACGACGGGACTATTTGGGCCGCCACCCTTTCCATGGGCTTGGCCAAAATGAATCCAGATCAAAATAGTTTTAGCCTGTATACGCGGGATAATCAGGCCGGCAGTTTAAAAAGTAATTCCATTCGCGATTTATTAGTCGATACCGACAATACACTCTGGGTGGCCAGCGATCACGGTGGGCTGGCGCGGTTTGAGCCCAGCACGGGACAATTTATCACTCAGGAATACAGCCCGTTTAACCCGGCGGGCCTAACCTCAAATCAAGTGCGCAGTTTATTTCAAGACCGCGATGGTAATTATTGGGTGGGCACCTTTCCCGCCAGCATTAATTATTACGACCAGCGCAAAAGCCGCTTTCGAGTATTTACCCAGCATCAAAACGGCGCCAACTATTTACTCAGCCAGGGTATTTTAGCCGTGCATGAAGATAAAACCGGCACAATGTGGATAGGCAGTGAAGGCGGCCTTACGCAATTAAACCCCGCTGATCACAGCGTTAAAAATTACACCGCCAACCCAGCCGACCCCAATGCCTTGTTATTTAATGCCATTACATCTATTACCGAAGACGCCCAGGGCTTTTTGTGGGCGAGCAGTTGGTCCGGCGGGCTGCATAAATTTGATCGCGCAAGCGGTAATTTTAAGCGCTACACACCCAATAAAAACCTGCCTAATAGTTTGCCCAGCCTCTATGCCTGGCAGCTGGCCATTAATAAGCAGGGTGATTTATGGGTTAGTTTTAGCGATCGCGGCGCCCTGGCACGCTATCGCCCGGCCAGTGATGATTTTGAACACTTCCCCCATCAGCCCCAGGAAGAAAATTCCCCCAGCGCCGATGAGATATGGGCAGTATTGCCCGATAAAAGCGGTAATTTATGGTTGGGGACCCGTTTAGGTTTGGATTATTTTAATTTGACCAGCAAACAATTTAGCCATTTTACCCTAGGTGCAGGCAGGCTAAATTGCGCCACTGTATTAGCCCTGATGGAGGCGAGTGATGGGCGTATTTGGCTGGGAACCGACGGCGGCGGCATTAATATTTACGACCCAAAAAACAATAATTTTGTGTACCTCACACGCCAAAATGGTTTGCCTTCAGGCAGTGTTACCAGCCTTTTGCAAGATCCGCGCGGTTATGTGTGGGCGGGCACCCTAAATGGCTTGGCCCGCATCGACACCCACACCCTGGCAATCGATACACTGCGTAAAAGCGACGGCTTGGCGGGCGATAACATCAGCCGCAACGCATTAAAACTCGATAGTAAAGGTTATATTTGGGTGGGCTCCACTACCGGCTTAACGCAGTTTAATCCCGATACACTCAAAGCCCCCTTGCCTGCGCCCCAAGTGGTACTCACACAATTGACTATTAACAATCAGGTGCAAATTCCCAGCGCGGCTCATTCTGTATTAACTCAGTCCCTTGAATTCACCCAATCATTACAGCTGGCATACTCATCTAAAATACTGCAGGTTGAATTCTCCGCGTTAAGTTACAACACACCCCAGCGCAATTTATTCGCCTATAAATTAGAGGGCTTCGATCAAGAATGGAATCCAAGTGGCAACCAACATCAAGCCACCTACACCAACCTAGACCCAGGCACCTATGTATTACGGGTAAAAGCCGCCAACAGCGATGGCGTTTGGAATGATCAAGGCCGCGCGCTGCAGATTATTATTAACCCGCCACCCTGGCGCAGCAGCTGGGCTTATTTAATTTATACCCTGGCACTTGCCATCATTATTGTGGCCGCACGGCAATTGGCAAAACAGCGCAAAGCCCTAGAGCAATATAAAGCCCTATCTACGGTGGATACGCTCACCGGTATTTATAACCGCGCGGGCATTGCTGCAATAGTAGAAGGCTTGTTTATCAACAGCGAAATAAAACAGGGCGTAAGCCTTATTATGCTGGATGTAGATCATTTTAAACGCATCAACGACCGGCGCGGCCACGAGGCGGGCGATAGAATTTTGCAGGAACTCGTAGCTTTAGTGAACCGCAATATCCGCAGCGGCGATTATTTTGCGCGCTGGAGCGGGGAAGAATTTATTTTATTATGCCCCAGTACGAGTCTTGCCCATGCAAAAAAACTGGCGGAAAAACTGCGCCTGGCCTGCGCCAATTATTTATTTGAAGCCAATAGTGCGCCCCTTGCCGTCACGCTAAGCATCGGTATTGCCAGCTGCAAACCTACAGATGATTTTAGCCAACTGCTCAAACGGGCCGATACAGCCCTCTACCGCGCTAAAAATTCTGGGCGCAATTGTATTGAGGTGGAAGACTAAGCCTACTACCGGGTTGGCAATAATCAATGAGGAAAGCTGAAAATGTCCTTATTGAAAGGTATAGCTTAATTACCCTCTTACTCGCTGCACGGAAGCAATGAGTACACACGGTTTCAGACCGTCAAAAAGAGGGACCTTTTTGACGAGCCTACACGGATGTATTTACGGCGCGTCTGAAATAACCTGAATTCATCGCTGCGGGGGAGTACTGAGGGCCGACAGCACTCACGCACACGCCTGGTGGTTTCTATTCGGCAGGAGCTTCACGTCCAGTTACAAAAAAAGATACTGGCAATAAGTGTCGAATAGTTGCGAGCAAATTATGCTTCGCCTTGATTCTCTCTGGCATCCGCCGCCACAGACTTTCTGTGTAATAACTGCCACACCCAGTAGATCGACTGAGCCAAAATGCCCATTATATAGCCGTATAAATGGGCATCTACCGCCACTGCAACGCCAATAAGCGATTGCAAATAATGAATGTCGTAATTGGGTAAATGCTCTAACAGGATTTTAATGCTCAAGCCGCCAAAAAAAATCAATGCCACCCAAGGCGCGCGCTGCCAAAAATGCAGCAGGGAAAAACACAACACGCCGATAAATGCCCCGGAGTAACCGCGGTACACACCAATTTCGGGATTAAATACCAACAACCCAAAGGCCACCGCCGATAAAACCGCGCCTTGCACCCAAAGCCAACCGCGCAAAGGCAATTCATCTAAAAAGCTGTACTGCACAATAGCCAGGCCCGCCGCATTCATAAGGCTGTGGTTAAATCCAAAATGCACCCACTGGCCGGTTAATAACCGCCAGTATTCACCCTGTTTAATTCGCTCAGGATTAAAATCCAACTGCTCACATATAGCTTCAGGTAAAAGGCCACTAGCCAGTATGAGGGCGATAAAAATCCAGGGAATAAAACGCAGCATATTAACGGCCTAAACTGCGGTAACTGCCATCGGCGTACAACAGCGGCGAAAGCGTGGCGCCACTGACATTCACTTGGATCACTTGGGCCACCACCACAAAATGGGTGCCGTAGGGCAATAGGGTATCCACACGGGTAAAAAATACCGCTTCGGCATCCGCTAAATAGGGTAGAGCCCCCTGCCAATGCCAGGCTTTATCATTTAGGCGCTGATCAAATTGGGCGGGGTTAGCGCACAGTTGCGCAAGGCCCTGATGGCGACTATGCAGAACATTGACCACCAAATCTAAACCCGCTTGTAGCAATGGTGCAAAGCGGCTGTCGCGATTGACGCACACCAATAAAGAAGCAGGCTCCGCCGACACAGAAGTCACTGAACTGACCGTCATCGCCTGGGCTTCACCCTGCTCATTGGCGGCTGTAACAATGCACACGCTGGAAGCCAAACGGCGCATTCCCAATTTTAAGCTTTGGGCCAAGGGGTCACTCATAGACAGGATCCAACTAAAAAAGGCCGTCATAATACCGCGCCAGGCCTATGCTGCCTACGGCCAGTTGACCGGCATCAAGGGCCCGTGCCGGCAAATGTTTATGCTGCTGTTTTTGCACGCAGGGGCCATATGCACACAATCCAAACAATGCACACGCCACTCACCTGGGATGAATCCCTAATCAAGCGTTTTGATTTGAGCGGCCCCCGCTACACGTCTTACCCTACTGCGCCTCACTTTAGCCCGGCTTTTAACCTGGAAGATTGGCGCGCGGCGGCACTGCGCAGCGATCTAAGCCAAGCGCCCCTGTCTATTTATTGCCACATACCATTTTGCGAAACTGTGTGTTATTACTGCGGCTGCAATAAAATAATCACCGCCAATAAAAAACGCGCCCTGCCCTATTTAGCGGCGCTAAAAACAGAAATTACCCTGCAAGCACAGTATTTCAACAACCAAAGGCCCGTAGTGCAATTTCATTTCGGCGGCGGCACACCCACCTATTTAAGTGATGACCAATTAACCGATTTAATGGCGCATTTTCGCAAACACTTTAATTTTGCAACAGAAGATCAACTTGAAGCCAGCATTGAAATACACCCGCAAACAGTGACCCCCGAGCGCTTGGCCGCGCTTAAAAAACTCGGTTTAAATCGCATCAGTTTGGGTATTCAAGATTTTAATGCCGAGGTACAAAAGGCGGTGAATCGCTTTAATAGTGCCGAAGAGGTGGCGCATCTATGTCAGGCCGCGCGCAGGCTCGATTTTAAATCCATCAGCATGGATCTTATTTATGGCCTGCCCAAACAGACGCCTGCGAGTTTTAGCGCCACAGTCGATAGCATTATTGCCCTCAAACCGGACCGCTTATCACTGTTTAGCTACGCCCATATGCCGCATCTATTTAAGGTGCAACAGCAAATAATCGCCTCAGACTTACCCTCAAGCCGCGATAAACTCAGCATGCTGCATTTAAGTATCGACAAACTACAGGCAGCGGGTTATCGCTATATAGGTATGGACCATTTTGCCCTGCCCGATGATGAATTAGCCCAAGCCCAGGATGCAGGCCAATTACACCGCAATTTCCAGGGCTACTCCACCCGCGGCGGCTGCGATTTGTTGGCGTTTGGCGTATCGGCCATCAATCAGGTAAATGACACCTATGCACAAAATTTTAAAGATATAACCGCCTACCAAAATGCCTTAGAACAAGGGCAATTACCACTTCATAAAGGCCTGCGCCTCAGCCGGGATGATATTATCCGCAAAGCCGTTATCAACCAGTTAATCTGCCATTTTCACCTGCAATACCAAGCCATAGAAGCGCGTTTTGGCCTGGTATTTAAAGACTATTTTGCCGACGCGCTCGCCGAATTAGCCCCCTTGGCAGAGGCCAACTTATGCAGGCTCAGCGATACTGGCATCCATATTACCGACCCAGGCCGCTTATTAATTCGCCGCGTCTGTATGGCTTTTGATGCCTATTTAGCTGATCAAAACCAAGAACCCGAGCAGGCAAAACGCTATTCCAAAATCATTTAGTATGGGATTTTAGGGTAATACGCCGCGAATTAAATCGCGCACCCAAAAGCGCGCCGGGTGAATAAATTTAAATAATTCTGGACTAATGGGCAGGGGCTCACCTGCGATTAAACAGGCGATGATCTGTGCCGCTATAGGGCTATAGGTTAGGCCCCGCGAGCCTAAACCTGTAACGATAAATAACTGCGGATAAAACGCCGCTGGGGTGTCTACATAGGCCCAGCGGTTGCTGTTATAAGCGCTAAACTGCTGCAAAAATTCAGGCTTGGGCAACGGCCCCACAATAGGTAAATAATCCGGCGTTACGCAGCGCAAACCGGCTCTATCGCTGACGGGGTGTAACTGCTCAAACACCGGCGATAAACGCGCCGCATTGGCCAAATTAAGGGCCGTATCCTCAGGTAAAATGGCTAAGCTTGCGGATTTAGGGTTAAAACTTGCGCCTGTGTGCATGATACTGCCCTGCGCTGGCGCAATATAGCCATCGCCGCAGATAACACAGTTTAACTCGGCCACTTTATTCACAGCCGTAACCTGGCCGCGAATGGCTTTAATTTTTATGGCCTGTGCGCTGCTAAATTCCAGGCAATCTTGGGCGGCAGCAATAATCACCTGATCAAATGCACCCACAGAGGTATGCCATTGGTTATGCGCATAATCAAGGGCAGAAACAGCCGAGTGTTCAAGCACGCGAATATTATTATGGGCGGTTAATTGCTGGCACAACTGCGGCGGATTTAGCCAGCCTGCGCGCGGGTAAAAAAGTGCCGAAGATAAAATCGGCACATTGGCAAGAGCACTTGCCTCGCAAGAATCAACAGGCCTTACCCACTGCGCATTACCCCGAAATCGCCCAGCGATGTCGGCCAATTCGCTGGCGTCATTAAATAAATCCAACACCCCGGTTTGCGCCCCTGCACGGGCAAATAATTGTGTGTGACGATAATAATTACAGGCAAATAAAAACGCCGCCAAATTAAAATCGGCGAATGGCCCTGGGGTGTGGGACAGGGTTGCGTACACTATGCCTTGGGCATTACCCGAGCCGCCACTGGCAATCGCTTGTGCATCGGTAAGCGTAACGCTAAACCCGCGCTGTGCCAGCGCAAACGCGGTATGGCAACCGGCCATACCGCCGCCAATAACTAAAACACGTTTTCCCGTCTCTTGATGCCTGCGGGTTAGATGCCAATTAATATGATGGCCGCTATTGTGGCGG
>DAOQGS010000074.1:0-3052 GCA_035338675.1 Cellvibrionaceae bacterium | reverse complement strand
AAACGGAAGGCAAACCGCCGTTAACATATCGCGCTTGCGGCCAAAGCCGCGCTGTTTTTGCCAAGCAAAACCTGCTTGTTGCAGGCCTTTTTTAACTATGGCCGCCGCAGTAAAGGTGGCCAGTGTAGTACCCGGTTTACTCAGATTCGCGAGGGCTCGAAATAAATCTACTTGCCACATGGCAGGATTTTTCGACGGTGCAAAACCATCTAAAAACCAAGCATCCACGGCCCAGGATTTACCGCCGGTGGATAAATTATGTTGGGCTGGCATTAATTGCTTGCCGAGATACTGCGGCACCCATTGATTAAATGCCTGAGTTGCATCGGCAAATAACAGCGTTAAATGAATATTGCCCGCTAAACTTAAGCGAAAATAACCCTTGTTGCATTCATCGCTAAACACCGGCGGATAGGTGCTGAGCAATTCTTCGGCGCACTCACTCAATTGAGGCCAAAGTGCTAGGGCGCGCTGCAGATCCGCGTGCTTAAGTGGATACAGCTCGGCCGATATAAAATGTAGCTGCGCCGATGGCGGCGCATACTGGCGCCATACTTCTAAAGTGGCTAGAAAATTTAAGCCAGTGCCAAAACCCGTTTCGCCAATAATAAATACCGCATCTTCTGCCAAAGCGGCAAAACGCTGGGGTAAATTATTCTGCCCAATAAATACATAGCGGCTCTCATCAAGCCCCTGCTCTTTGGCAAAATAGACATCGGCAAATTGTTGGGAAATTGGCTCGCCATTGGCGTCCCACACAATAGCGGCACAGCAAGGTGTATCAGCATCCACGCCTAGTGCCCCAATATTTCACGCTAAATTCCAGAGGGTTTTTAATTCTGTGCACCACTGGCTAATCCGCGCTTCACTCAGCTCAAATTGGGTTTCTTCATCCAGAGCAAGGCCGACAAAATAGTTGCCGTCCGGCGTGAGGGCCTGACTGACTTCAAACTCGTACCCAGCTACCGGCCAAAACCCCACGCAGGTTGCGCCGCGCTGAATTAATTTTGCGTGCAAATAACCCATAGCGTCCAAAAACCATTCAGGATACCCCTGCTGATCCCCCAAACCGTATAAGGCCACTTGTTTACCGCTGAAATTAAGAGCATCCAACTCCGGCCAAATCTCTTCCCAGTCCTCTTGCAATTCGCCGTAATCCCAAGTTGGAATGCCGAATATTAAAAATTCGTAAAATTGACAACTCGCCAAGGGCTCGTCAGCCACATTAAACACATCCACCTGCGCAGCGCCTAAACACTGGGCAATTTTTTCCCCGGCCATTTGTGTGTAGCAGGTGGACGAACCATAAAATAAAGCAATTTTTTTACGCATGGAGTTTATCGATCCAGGTCTCGAGCCATTCAAGTGCACAGGCACTGGGGTTGGTCTCATAAATGGCATCAATACAATAAATATCGGCCAGGGGCTTGGCCGCGCAGTCGATTAATGCGCTGTAGATATCGCGGCCTGCTTGGGCAAAATGTGCATAAGCACTATCGCCCAGGGCCAGAACGGCGAAGGATTGCTCGGGTAAATACAAGCCCTTAGTTAAGCGTTGGTAAAACGGCCAAATCGTATCGGGAATATCCCCCGAGCCGGTAGTTGATGTGCAAATAAGCCAGGGGCCAGCCTCTTCCGGCAGGCGCCCATCTCTAATCAAAACAACGCTAAAACCCCGCTGGGTTAAACGCGCCGCCATCGCCTCGGCCGCCGCCTGGGCGTTACCGGTCACGCTGCCCACCAATAGGCTAATCGTCAGCATATACACCTCCGACAGGCGCCATTCATACAGGCTGCACACTATGCTTGCGCCTCTTGAGCATGGCCACCTAAGTTGATAAAAAAGCCCGCAATGGTACGGCTTTTTGCAGTGCCTGCCCAGGCGACCATACAGGAAAATACCAGGGCTTAAGCGAGTATTCGCCAATAGCCAAAACAGCGGTGTAAGCGGGAATTTATTGGCTAGATTTTCGCCAATAGGCTGATTACAATGCGCGCCCTAACACACTAGGTATGAGTTATGAGCAAAATAGTTGTTGCCGCCCTGTATAAATTTGTTGCGCTGCCCGATTTTGCCGCGCTGCGGGAACCCCTATTAGAGTTTTGTATCCGCCAGGATTTAAAGGGCACTTTACTACTGGCCCATGAGGGTATTAATGGCACCGTAGCCGGTAGCCGCGGCGCCATCGATGCGTTGATCGCTTATTTGCGCCAAGACCCGCGCTTAGCCGATATTGAATATAAAGAATCGTTTGAAGATCAACAGGCGTTTTACCGCATGAAGGTAAAACTCAAAAAAGAAATTGTCACCATGGGGATTGAAAATATCGACCCCAATAAAGACGTCGGCACTTATGTTGCGCCCAAAGATTGGAACGCTTTAATTGCTGACCCAGATGTCGTATTGGTAGATACGCGCAATTATTATGAATATGCCATAGGCACTTTTAAAAATGCTATCAACCCTAACACCACCACGTTTCGCGAATTCCCCAATTACGTCGCCAGCCATTTAAACCCCCAGCAACACAAAAAAGTAGCGATGTTTTGCACCGGCGGCATCCGCTGCGAAAAATCCACTGCATATTTAAAACAGCAGGGTTTTTCTGAGGTGTATCACCTTAAAGGCGGCATTTTAAAATACCTTGAAGAAGTTCCCGCCGATCAAAGCCTATGGGAAGGTGAATGTTTTGTGTTTGATAATCGCGTAGCGGTTAATCACAACTTAGAAAAAGGCCAATACGATCAGTGCCACGGCTGCAGGCACCCCATCACCGCTGCCGATAAAGAATCCGAATTTTATTTAGAAGGCGTCGCCTGCCCGCGCTGTTACCACCAACAAACACCCGATCAACGCCAGCGCTTTGCCGAGCGGCAAAAACAAATACAATTGGCCAAAGCGCGCAACCAAACCCATGTGGGCGCGCCTCCCCCTGCGCGGCAAAAAATATCGGCCCCGAAAAGTTAAATTGAATAAACCGATTGGCTAAATCGCCCTAAGGAACCTCTGAAAAATGTAGGCGGCGAAGCACTAGCTAGGCGAATTTGGCAA
>DAOQGS010000073.1:0-10469 GCA_035338675.1 Cellvibrionaceae bacterium | reverse complement strand
CCCGCCGCTACTTTGAATTTGCTGCCCAAGACGGCGGCGATATAGGCCAAGCGGCCCGCCGCCAATTGCAAAATCTTTATTAATGTAATGTTAGGTTTAGGCGTGCCACAGAATTAGAGAAATGAAGAAGAAGTCTAGAGAGTACTGTCGTTATGATGCATTTAAGCAATGAGGAGAGAAAATGGGATTTTTTGATTTTTTAGATCCAGTAAAGTCTACAGGCAATTGGGTTGCTGCATCTGCCAAAAGAATTACAAAGGAAGATTGGGTAAAAGCAAGAAATAACATTTCTCCATTGCTTTCTCAGATGGTACGTATGAGGCCTGGAACTCCTCAGGCTGTGGAGGCTGCAATTTATAAAAATGAAATAGATTCACTTTCAAAGCTAGGCGTGGCCATACTTGTTGCCGAAGCTGTTAGTATCAATCCTGCTGATATTTCTGAAATACAAAGTAAAATATCAACCATATTAAAAAATAAAGGCATTCCTCAAGACTTAATATAAATATCAATTATTCTCTAATAATATATAGGGGTATTTTTATGTGGCATCACCTTGAAGAGAAAGACCAAGAAAAAGCACGGCAATTAAGTTTTAGACTTGGGGACCCAATCACGATTGCTATCGCAAAGGGGTATAAAGATGCCGCCGTGTTTTCAAGGTTTGACATGGAGAATTTAGTAACGCATTTTTATTTTAGCCCTCAGGCTGCAGGAATAGCCAAGAGTGTTGGTGCCAAGCCATGCCCAACTCCGTTACCGGCAGATACTGGCAATGTCAGCATCGGCGATTCGTTCGCCTTTGACCGCCTTTTTAAGTAAGCCCCACCCCATTGGCTGGGCTGCAACATGCCCCATCAATCCAGTTAGTCAGTGCCTGCTGGCTCGTTTAAAGGACAAACTAAATTGTTGGATTTTTGCCTGGTTGCGATAGTATCGAACACTGTGCTTAAACCTAACCATTATCGGAGAAATTTTACTCAGTAAAAGTTTCTGCTGTGCTTGGCGATAGAGGCGGCACAGGGGGGTGCCGTTTTATTAAACCGCGAACTCAATTAATTCCACAGCCTAAACGCCCCACAAGCCCCATTAATCGAACAATTTAGCCAACGCCGAAATTAATAATACCGGCCCTTCAATTAACAATTCTGCCAAATCAAATAACCAAAAATCATCCTGCCGCTGCCCCCTGCGTTTACTCGGCCAGATTAAAAACGCCGCCAGTAAACAACAGGCGGCGATAATGGCGTTGCGTAAACTAAACTCTATAAAAATACAGCTGGCGCTAAGGGTTAAAAACACCATTAACAAAACAATTGCCGATAATTCCCGCAGTAATAACACTTTTTCTCCTCCATGGGCTCATCACAGCATGCCCTGTTATATAGTTGGGGGTGGCGCTGTAAATTTTGCACCTATTGAGGCCGCTAGAGCATAAGCGACCGCTTTGGCCTGCATTCTGGCAGGGCTCATACAATCTCGGCTCCGCTCATTTGGCCGCTCAGTGGCAGGTAATTGGAGCTGCACCTAGTCGGCTAAGCATAACGGTTGCGGCCCGGCCGCGCGCGCCGGGCAGGCTAAAACGCGCGCTAGGTGGCATTTAGCAGGCCCACTTGCTGACACTCATTAAGCGAATAACTGACAGGCCAGCCCTTAACCGCTTCCCCTTAACCCCCTATCATCCCACCGACTTCTGCGCAGCAGGCCACTGGTTTTTGCGCACACCATTAAACGCGTTAGGCTCTTGAGGTGTTTTATGTTCATTAAACCCGATGTGATGGCTGTTGCCCAAAAATTAACGAGCAGCTCCTTAAAAAACAGCTTTGATACGTTTAACCGTGTCGATTACCAAAGCAAACTTAACCCGGATGCCCTGCAATTTCCGGAAGAATTTTTAAGCCTCTACCACCACCCGATTTACGGCGATCTCACCGATGAACAGAAGTGGAAATTATCGCTGTTAGAAACGGTAAATTTTTTCTCCGCCAATATTTTTGGCGAGCAGCATTTAATTTCCCATATGGAGAAAAAAATCTACCGCAATAAATTTGTCGGCGAAGATGCAATATCCAGTGAATACGCCCAGCATTTTATCCACGAAGAAAATTCCCACACCTTTATGCTGGCCGGGTATTGCGTGCGCTACCACGGCGGCGTTATGCCCAACCGCAGCATCGCCATGGCAGACCCAAAACTCTCGCCCTACGGCGAAGACCTATTATTTTTTGCCCGCACCTATGTGCTGGAAATGTTTTTAGGCTACATGAATCGCTTGGCCCGTGAACGGGACGATATAGACGATACGGTGCGGCAAATTCACTACTTTCACCTGTTAGATGAGGTGCGCCACATAGCTTGGGACCGCGCCATGGTGGAAGGCAATTTATGGGAAATGCGCGAGCGCGGCCTTGAGCATGAAATCCCCCAGATTAAAGAACTGGTAAAAACCTACGCCAAGGTGTCGTTTAACAGCCTGTACAACCCGCGCATTTACAAAGACATAGGCCTTGAAAACCCCACCCGCCTAGCCATGGAAGCCGCCGCCACAGATCAGCGCCAGCAGCAGGTGGATAAGTGGAGCCAGGGCTTTGAAAACTACCTGTGCAAAATTGGCCTGTATGGGGCCGAAGACCTGCGCCAGCCTTACTGCGCCAAAGCCGCCCAACACACTGCCGACGCCTAGGGGGTTGTATGCGCACGCTGTTTACCCGTTTTAGCCAAGCGGCCGAGCAATTCGGCTCGGCCCCCTATTTAAAAAACGACTTCCAGCAGGTGAGTTACCAAGCGGCTTTTGGCCTGGTGTGCAGCCTCGCCCAGCAGATGGCGGCCTCAGGTGTAGGCCAGTGGGATCGGGTGCTGCTGGTATGTCCCAACCATATCCATGTGCCCATCGCCGTACTGGCCATTAATGCCCTGGGGGCCATAGCGGTGGTGGTGAATGATCAAACCACCCAGGCAAGCCTTAACAATATCCTTAAGGAAACCCAGCCTAAGTTAATTTTTGGCCACACCAGCCAAGCCCTGCGCTGGGCAGAGCAGAGTGACTGGCCGGTGTGGCCCATCGACACCCTAAGCCTTACACCCACCTCAACCTTACCTGTGGTGGCCCCCGCCTGCAGCCAAGACCCGGCGCTGATGATCTACACCTCCGGCTCCACGGGTAAGCCTAAGGGTGTGGTGTTAAGCCAGGATAATGTGTTGTTCGCCAGCGAGCAGATCCAGGCCCGCCTGCAGTACCGCAGCGACGACACCATCGGCCTGTTTTTGCCCCTGTCGTTTGATTATGGCCTATACCAGACGTTTTTGGCCTTCCTCTCAGGCGCCTGCCTGTATGTGAGTGACGCCTCTAAGGCGGGGCCAGCTCTGGCGGGCACATTGCAGCAACAGGGCGTTACGGTATTCCCAGGTGTGCCCCACCTGTACAACCTGCTCACGCAGTTTTTGATCCGTAAAAAACAAATGTTGGCGGGCATTCGCCTGTGCACCAATACCGGTGCCCATCTGCCCGCCTCGCAAATTGAGCTGTTGCAGCAGTGGCTGCCCAACTGCCAGGTGGCCCCCATGTACGGGCTGACCGAGTGCAAACGGGTGGCGATTTTGCGGCCAGAGGAAGTGGCCAGTAAACCCGGCTCCGTGGGCCGCCCCTTGGATGACACCTGCGCCTACATAGTGGATGACGCGGGCAACCTGCTGCCGCCAGGGGAGGTGGGGGAGCTGGTGATTGTGGGCCGCCATGTGGGCCTGGGTTATTGGCAGGCACCGGAGGAGACCGCCCTGCGCTACCGCCAACACCCCTGCGGCATAGGCCGGGCGCTGTTTTCCGGCGACAACTTCCGCCAGGACGCCGAGGGTTATTTGTATTACGTGGGCCGCCGGGACGAGCAGATCAAACGCCAGGGCTTTCGCATCAACCGCCTAGAAATAGAAGACACCGCCCTGCGCCTGCCGGGCTTGATCAATGCCTGTTTGATTCAATCCGACAACCGCCTGGTGTTGTTTGTGGGTTTTATGCAGGAGTCCATGGCGATTAGCGAGCGGGAGATTCTGGCCTTTTTAAGCCGTGAGCTGGAGCCCTATAAAGTGCCCGATGCCATTGAGGTGCTGGAGCAATTCCCCGTGTCGAGCAACGGCAAAATTAACCGCAAAGCCATTGAGGCGGCCTTTGTATGAGTGGCGGTGTACCTATGAATACCCCCTACCAGCTGGATTTCCACCGCATCAGCCAACTGGCTGAGCGCTTTGGCACGCCCTTGTACCTCTACGAACTCACTCAGCTTGAAGCTGCTATCGCGCGCCTAAAAGCCGCCTTGCCAGCTGGGGCCACCCTCTACCACAGCCTTAAATCCAACCCCTTGCCCGCCCTGTTGCAGGCCTCGGTGGCTCAGGGCTGTAAGCCTGAAATCTGCTCCACTGGCGAGCTTGCGGTGGCGCTGGCCAGCGGCTGTGCTGCGGAGCATTTTTTGTACTCCGGGCCGGGTAAATCCCCCGGCGAGCTGCGGGCGGCGCTTAAGGCCGGGGTGCGGCAGTTTTCGGTGGAATCCTGGGGCGATTTGACCCGCCTTAAGCAACAGGCTGAGGCCTTTGGCGGCGGCGAGCTGCGGGTGTTGCTGCGGGTGAACCCGGCGGAAGGCATTCAAGCGGGCCTGGCCATGAGTGGCTCGGCCACCCAATTTGGTTTTGAAGAGGCGGATGTAATTGCAGGCAAAGGGCGCCTGGCTGAACTGGGCCCGCACCTTACCCCCATCGGCTTTCACGTTTACTACGGCACCCAAATCCCCAATGAAGACAGCCTGTTGGCCTCCTTTACCAGCGCCATCGCCTGCTGCGAGCGCTTAAGCGAGGCCCTCAACCTGCGCCCGCAAGTTCTCGACTTGGGCGGCGGCTTCCCCTGGCCCTATGCAAGCGCGGGGGAGGGGGCGGACTTTAGTCAGCTTGCCGAGCGCTTAACACCCGTGTTAGCAGGGCGCAACTGGACGCAAAACGCCGCCCTTTGGTTTGAATCCGGCCGCTACATCACCGCCGCCTGTGGCACCTGGGTAAGCCGGGTACTGGATGTGAAAACCGGCAAAGACGGCCAGCGCTTTGTGGTGATGGACTCAGGGATAAACCATTTGGGCGGCATGGCGGGCCTGGGCCGGGTGGTGCGGCCCTATACGGGGTTTATCAGCGGGCGGGCAACCGATGATGCTGACAAAGCCGCTGTGGTAGGCCCCCTATGCAGCCCCTTAGATCGCCTAGCTTCCCAAGCCCCCTTGGGGGATGTGCAGGTATATGATTTGCTCGCCATCCCCAACGCTGGCGCCTATGGTCTCACCGCCAGCCTCACCGGTTTTTTAAGCCACCCGGCCCCGGTCGAATTGGTCCTGCGCCGTGGAGAAGCCCAAGGGGTTTTCCAACTGCGCAGCGGCCATGAATCCTTAAATCTACTGTGATACCCCTTCAGGAACTTATATGTCAGTAACCCTCGCCCCCAGCGACAGCCTCGCTAAGCTCAAAACTATTATCGTCACCCACTTAAAGCGCCTTGAATCGGCGGATCAGCTGCCGGAAGATGCAGAGCTTGCCAGCCTGGGCCTGGATTCCATGACGGCTATGAATCTGCTGTTTGATATCGAAGATCAATTCGGTGTGGCCTTTGATGAATCCCTGCTCACCCCGGAAGTGTTTAAAACCTGCCGCAGCCTGCACAACGCGCTTGTTACCCTGATTTAGAGAGCACCCCATGACCGCCTATGTACTACTCCCCGGCTACGGCAACTCCCTCGATGGCCACTGGCAGGAGCTGTGGCTGGGGCAACTGAGCAATAGCCACTGGGCCGAATTGGGCGGAACCGGTGCAGAAGAGAGCGCACCCGAAGCCCTCGGCAGCTGGGAGCGGCCCGACCGCGCCCTGTGGGTTGCACGTCTGCAGCGCCTCGTCAACAGCCTGGATGAACCGGTAGTGCTCATCAGCCACAGCCTGGGGGGGCTTACCATCGCCCACTGGGCAGCCGAGCACCCCAGCACCTGCAGCAAGATCCTCGGCGCCTTTATGGTGGCGGTGCCCGACCCTCAGCGGGCGGATTTCCCCAGTGCTATTAGCGGCTACACCAATCCACCCCAGGCACCCTTACCCTTCCCAAGCCTGATGGTGACCAGCAGCGACGACCCCTACGCATCCATCGCCCGCAGCACAGAATTCGCCGCCGCCTGGGGAGCGCAGACCTGGGATATAGGCAAGGCAGGGCACATCAACGTCGCCCGTGGCTTCGGCCCCTGGCCGGAGGGCCTCACCGCCCTGGCGCGCTGGCAGGCAAGTCTAGCCCGCGCTCAGAAGTAGGTGGCTCCAGCCAGGCTCCCCAGCTAGTTCCAATATCAATATGCATTCCATTAACCCCTCCCCAGCCCTCCCCTTAACAAGGGGAGGGGGCAAAACGCCTCGCCAAGCAAAATGCCCCAATGTAAGGTTTATTACTCCTCCCCCTTTTTAAGGGGGAGGCCGGGGAGGGGGTTTGGGCGGAAGGACTAAGGAGGGAAAAGTGCCATGCAAGATAGGCCAATTTCCCAAACCGAATGACATTGCCCCGCGCAAACCGGTACAGACGGCCAATGTTTGGCCTTGCCCGCATCCACACCCATCGCCTACCCCAGTGCGCCTAACTCTTAACCGCACATACTCGATCACAGGCGTGCGCTTGCGGCCACGGCCATCCACCCTGAGACGACCCAAAACCAGCTCACACCAGATTCCAGCCCGTCGGCTCCCGCCAAAAAAACCTTAAAAACAAGCCTTTTTGTTTTATGGCATGACAAAAACTCTGTATTCACGGGGATTTGCACCTGTGATGCAGTTCATCCTCTACCGACAAAGTATGGCGATTTGTCGCACAGTAAAGATATATGTGATAAATGCCCCAGACCCGTGGCAGAGAGGGGTTTACTTTGCACCTAGGGCGATGGTAGCCGCAGAGCGACCGGGCTTTTGACATATTAAAAAACAAAAAACTTATAGGGCTTGCATTATGAAAATCCACCCAGGGTCGGCCGACCCGCGCTCGCTTGTGGGCATAGGTATAGTGACCCTCGCACTTGCCGCCTGTACCGGCACCCCCGCTGGTAGCTCCTCAAGCTCCAGCTCGTCCAGCTCCTCATCCTCTAGCTCCAGTTCATCCAGCTCAAGCGCTTCCAGCTCCGGGCGCAGTTCATCCAGTTCTAGTTCCAGCTCCTCAAGCTCCGGCCGCGCCAGCAGCTCGTCCAGTTCTAGCTCCAGCTCCGGCGTCACCTCGGTGGACCACTGCCTGACGGGCTTTAAGCCGCACTTTACTAACGGCCATATCGGCAGCAGCTACTTTGAACACACCCTCAACGGCCAAACCGACGTATCGGTGCAGCCTGCGGTGTACGACTATATGTACGACAACGGCTGGCAGGATGCCCACGTCCTGTGGCACCAGGCCCGCACCTGCGGCGGTTTTGGCGGCGCCAACGGCATTAACGGCCTGCCCAGCGCCTGTAATTTCAAAGACTTATTGCCCAAACAAAACGACTGTCAGGGCGCCGCCAACGGCCTGGACTTTTTATCCGGCCACCGCCTCATGCGCCAACAGCTGATTGAACTCTGGCCGGATAACGCCGAGCAGTTCACCGGCTGGAGCAAATTCCCCCGCACCGCCGCCGACTTCCCCCCTGCCGTACGCCCCTACTTCAAGGCTTGGGGCTCTGAGATTCTCAAAGCAGCGGATATAGCCGATAACATCGAGCAGCACCTCAGCGAATTCCCCACCGAGGGGGATTTGGGCACCTGGATCTCCTGCGCCATTAAACCCGGCGGCGGCAGCGCGGCGGATTTCTCCACCGCCCGCAACCTGCACTTTGCCCTCCACAACAACGGCGTGCCGGTGAACAACCAAAAACACGCCGCCAACAACAATAACGTCAACATCGATGCCTATTTGTTCTGGAAATTGCACGGCTGGATCGACAACGTGTGGGACCGTTACCGGGCGGCCAAAAACAAAACCGCCAACGACGCCGACTACAAGGCTGAGATGCTTGAGCAGTGTCGGGAGATGGATAAGTGGCGGCAGATAGGCGTGGATACCCGCGGCAGCAAAGGCCACCCCAACCAGGACGCCGACTTTGTGCCGAACGTGAAAGAGTCCGGTTTCTTCCACGAGAAAATCCGCCCGGCGCTGGAATCTCAAGCCGCCAACTGTGCAAGCTGCCACGGCGCCGGAGAAGAGGCGGGCCTGCGTTTGGGCTACCAAATCACCTCCACCGAAATCGTCGAGAAGCTCATCGACCGGCCCTCTGCCTATGCCAAGGATTACAAGCTGGTGGTGCCGGGCAACCCGGAGAAAAGCTGGCTGTACTTAAAAGCCTCTGGCCTAAGCCGCGACAGCGGTGTGGTGTGCCAGGGCAACGCCAGTTGCTCTAAGGTGATGCCGGGTTTGAGCGGCCAGAACATCCAGGATCTGTACGACTGGATTAAAAGCGGCGCCCCGGCCCCCACCATCCTGCCCTAGGTGGTGTTGACCGCGATCAGAGGCCAGTGCCTGTTGGTAGTGGCCTGTTATATGGCCAGTGCCGGAGCCATTGGCGAGGCGCCCACCGGCGCCGATTTGCCTCTGCCCCAGGCCTGTGTCAGTGGTTTCACGTCACAGGATACAGCCTCCAGCAGCGGGCAAATATCCGCCGAGGACAACACCAGCAACCAGCTGCCGCCGAGGGTAAGCCAATGGCTCAGAGCCCAGCACTGGCAGGCGGGCTATCAACTCTGGCAGCGCTGCCGCAGCGGCTTGGCAGGCCCTGAAGCAGCGGCCTGCGCCGGGTTACCGGCACAGGAGCGCATCTGCCAAGGCCCCCAGGACGGCCTGGCCTTCTTGGCCATGCACCGCCATATTTTACAGTCCCTGCGCGCTGCCTGGCCCAGCTATCGGGATGAATTGGCGAGCTGGCGCCGCTTCCCCGAGGGCAGCGACTACCCCGCCGACCTGCAAGCGGCCTTCACTCCCTGGCCCAGCGCCACAGCGCGGGCCGCCCAGGCGGTGGACAACCTGCGCAGCCTGCCCCGCGCCCAACTGCTGGCCCGCTGGCCCAGCGAAGGCGCCTTCGGCCAGTGGCTGCAGTGCGGCAGCGGTGCCGGGGGACTTGCGGTAGACAGCCTGTACGGCGCCCTGCTCGGCAACTCAGGCCTGGAGCTAAGCTCCCACAGGTTCCACAGCTCCGTGTATTGGCGCTACCTGGCCTGGATTGATCGCGCCTGGGATGCCTACCGCGCAAAACTCGGCAAAACCCCGGACGACCCGCAGTTGCAAGCGCTGCTGATTCAACAGTGCCAGCAGTTCACCGCTCTAGCCCAGCGGGCGAGCCAACTAAACCCGCCCCCACAGCCACCGGCGCAGCCCTTGCCCCCGCTGTTTGTGGCGGGCGCACTCAACCCCAACCGAGCGAGCAGCTGGGTCAGTGTCTTAGGTGAGGTGCAGAGGGTAACGAGTGGCTCGGCGGGGCAGGTGCTTATCCAACTGGATATGCATCTGCGCGGCGCCCAACCCCTGTGGCTTGCCAGTACCACTGCGCTGGCGGGCATCCAAAGCGGCCAGCGCCTGCGCATCGGCGGCTACCTGCAGCCGGCAGCTTCGCTCGATTCGAGCGGCCAGTTGGCAGCGCGTACGCAGGCTGTGTATCTGGTGCAGGTGGAGTCATTACAAACGATTCAATAGGCCTGCTTGTCATTAACGAGCGGGAAAGGGCGAACCTGGAGCTAATCACTGGAACTAATCAAAAGAATGCTCTGGGTGTGAGTCGAATCAGAGAGCCCCAGCTCTCAGTGGCTTGTGCCTTCGAGCTAATTACTCCTGTTGAATCCGCCTAAACGTCAGAAAAAGCCCAGGTTCTGATGATCAGAACCTAAGGTTAAAAGATCAAAATCCGCCAGCCGTCAACCCGGCGGCGGCACCACCGTAATATCGTCGTTGGCAGGCGGTGTGTAGTGATCGCCAAAGGGCGGCGGGGGTGGGGCCAGGTATTGGGCCTCGGCGTCGCGCAGTAGGGCCCGGCGCAGGGAGCGGAATTGTTCGAAGGTTAGGCGCCCGGCGTTGTATTGGGCGGCGAGATCCTTGAGCAAATCGGCGAAGCTTGGCTGGCTCATGGGCTGCTCCAGGGTACGGCCCGCAGCACCACGGCGGACACATTGTCATTGGCGCCGATCTGCAGGGCGGTATCTAAAAAATACTGGCAGGCCAGTTGGTTGGTCTCAAGGCTCAGGCCCTTGATGAGGGTGGCTTCGTCTAAGACGTTATAGAGCCCATCGCTGCAGAGTAAAAAGGTGTCGCCGTGCTGGGCGCTGAACAGGCTCATATCCATGGGTAAAAACTCATCCACACCGAGGGCCCGGGTGATGATGTTGGCGCCCACCGCGTGGGGGTCTGGCCGGCCCTGGTCGGCCAGTTCTTGCACCCGGCTGTGGTCGCGGGTGAGGGCCTGCAGTT
>DAOQGS010000072.1:0-10478 GCA_035338675.1 Cellvibrionaceae bacterium | reverse complement strand
TCCAAAGCCCCCTGTCCTTTGATCTGCAGGGCGATATGCGCAGTATCAAACTGGCCAATTACGCCAGTTATTTCGCCGCCTTGTACCAGGAGAGCCCGAAGGAGGGCGAGCTGGATGGCACCATCACCATCAGCAGTGCTGCGAACTTGTTTAAGTTAGAGGGTAATGTTGTTCTCTCTGAGCTGCGCACCGTGGGGGATGGCAACTTAGCCCGCCAGGGGCTGGATATGACCTTGGGCCGCGCCTTTGAGCGGCTGCGCGGCGAGAGCCAGCAGGTCACCCTCGATTGGCGCTTTACAACGGATCTCGGCAAGGATAAAGACCCGCTCAAAACCGCCCTGGCGAAGAGTTTTAAAAACACCTTGCTGCGCATGGCGCAAAACGATTGGCGCTCGGCGGGGGTGACGAATTTGGCGGGCCTGGGCAACAACCCGGAGGGGCCACTGAGTTTTGATTCCTTCCGCTACAGTCCCCACGAGCGGGACCTCTCGCCCGATCAGGAGCGCCGTCTGAAAGACTTAGCCGCCCTGGTGAACCGTCGCCCGAAAGAAAAACTGAAGCTCTGTGCGATTGCCACCTCGGTGGAGTGGTCGGCCCTCTACAACCACGGCGCCCCCCTTGTGCCAGGCAGCCTAGTGGCGGACGACCAGCTGCAATACCTCATCGACCTGTCGGCGGCGCGGGTGCGCAGTATCAAAGTACAACTGGGGGAGCTGGGCATTGGCAGCCAGCGCTTTATCAGCTGCGAGCCCAAGGTGGAGATGGGCGCTAAGATGATGTCCTACGTCAGCGTTGAAATGATTTAACACTCAGGCCGTCGGCAACCCTAGGCCTTGTCGGCGCGGCGCGCCATCCACCACTCTTCCAGGGCGATCAACAAAAACGCCAGCACCAGCGGCAGCAGGAAATACAGGCCGCGGAACACCAGCAGTGCCGCAGTGAGGGCCTCCGGGCCCACATCCTTGCCGATGCACAGCAGCATGAGGGCCTCAAACACCCCTAAACCGCCGGGCACATGGCTGAGCACGCCCAGAGTGATGGCAATGGCAAAAAACACAATAAACAGCTCAAAACTGACCGCCCCCGGCGGCAGCAAGATCCACAGCGCGAAGCCTGAAGCCACTATATCCAGGCAGGACACGGCCAACTGCAGGGATAAAAACCGGTGGCCGGGGTGCAGGGGCAGCTCCCTGCCAAACAGCTTGAGCCCCTGCAGCCGATGGCCAAAAAACCCCCAGGAGCCGAGGCTGAGCAGAAACACCACGGCCAGTATCTGCAGCAGCAGCGCCGGCAGGTGAATAACCTCTTCCACCTTATCGCTCTGCCAGAGAATCCCCATGGCGCCGAGCACACCAATGCCCAAACCAAAACTCAGCGCGTTGATGACAATTGCTCGCGTCACCTGCCCTGCGCTGGCGCCTTCCGCCATATAGTGGCGCATGCGCAGCGCGCCGCCAGTGAGCATACCCGCCCCTAAGCTGTTGCCGAGGGCATAGGCCATAAAGGCGGTTTTAGCGATTTTTTTAGCGGGAACCTTGGCGCCCACCAAACGCAGGCTGCCAAAGTCGTAGCCCATTAGGGCAACGTAACTAACCGCAGTGGCGGCCAGCGCCAAAACCAGGGAGTGGGGGGGCGTATCTTGGATGGACAGCCAAACCTGGTTCAGATCGAGCTTTTTCAAAAGCTTCACCACCCCTTCATACACTAGGGCGGCCAGCGCAAGTGCTATCAATGGGTAAAGCCAGTGCCGAGTCGCTTTAAGCCAACGCTGCAAGGATGCCAGTTTGTTCATTGAGACCCGCGCATAAAACCTAGTCACAAAGGCGCAATGCCTAAAAAAAAGCCCTCGCAAAGAGGGCTTTAAAGATATGGCGCACCCGGAGAGATTCGAACTCCCGACCAAGTGGTTCGAAGCCACCTACTCTATCCAGCTGAGCTACGGGTGCGTAAGGCCGCGAAGTATGGCGGGAAAATTGAATTTGGGCAAAACTTTTTTACGAGTAAAACCAGTCCTCTAGGGCTGCCCCGAGCGATAATGGCGCCTAGGTAGCACAGCCCTGGGCTTGGCTTTAATTGAATAGTTTCTAAGCGCCAAGGTGTACTGACTGGGTGCTGGAAAGTGCGCGGGCAAGTTGATCGATGCAACTACGCCATTATGAACTTGCCCTGTGGAGCAGGCTTCGGAAATTGACGGACCATACCTTAACGTTTTGACTCCAAACTTTTGGCTCTAACCTTTTGGCTCCAGCCTTTTGGAAAACCGCTGCGTTTACCGTCTTTTTATCTGGACAAAACTACCCTCAGCCGGAAGCTCCCGCTTGAGTGTTCACAATAGGCGTTCACCTGGCTTAAGAATAATCCTTTGTATTGCCGCGCGAACAGAAATACCTTGGCGAGATTTTTATAATCGGAGCGAGCGCCCAAATAGCGCTACGAAAATCTTAAAGTCTTGCAGCTATACAGCACACCCTAATCAGCACACCTTAATCAGCACACCTTAATCAGCACACCTTAATCAGCACACTTTACTACCCTATTCCGCGCGGACAATAAATTTTGGAGGATTTAGCCGAGCGGTAGAATTGATTCGCGGTGCAGCAGTGGTGAATACAGGTTATTACAGGCCGTCAAAAAGACGGACCATTTTGACGCGCCTACACGGATGTATTCACGGCGTGTCTGCAACAATCTGTATTCACCACTGCGGGCTAAGTATTAAGGGCTCGCAGCCGTAGCACTCGCCTGAGGTTTTTCTGTCAGCGGGGGAATTATGTCAATTGAATACAATTAAGAGAAACAATAAAAAGAAGCTAAGCTGAATAGTTAAAAAACTTTAACTATCGCCTAAAGGCATGTTCGCTTTTTTAGGGGATAAGAAATCTTGCGATGCAATCACACGCACCGCAAAAAACACCCGCACAAAAAAATCTTGCCACGGGGCTAAAAAATTCAGCTAAAAACCCGGCAATTATCTCACCGGGTCAGGCTATTAAAATGCCACCCAAGGGCGGCCTTTTAGGCGAGCTCGTAGCTATCAAGAATATCCCGCACCAAACCGCTGCGCACTATATCGCGGCGCTCAAATTCATGGATATACACATTTTCCAGGTGCCCTAGGCGTACCACCGCATCGGCCAAGCCATTGGGACCTTTAATATCGCTCTGCTGAATATCACCGTTAATCACCACTTTGCAATCCTCACCAATGCGCGTTAAAAACATTTTCATTTGCGCAGGCGAGGTATTTTGCGCCTCGTCGAGAATCACAAAGGTTTTGCTATTAAAGGTTTTACCGCGCATAAATGCCAAGGGTGCAGCCACAATACGGCCGTGGCGCAAACAATAATCCACGGTACCTGCGCCCAAGCGCTCATTTAAAATATCGCGAAAGGCATCGATATATACCGAAAATTTCTGATCTAAATCGCCGGGCAAAAATCCGAGGCTTTCACCGGATTCCACCGCCGGGCGAGTTAAAATAATGCGCTCAATGCGCCCCGATTCCAGCGCTTCAGCCGCCAATGCGCCAGCACAATAACTTTTACCGGTACCGGCAGGGCCAATTCCGAATGTCAGCATGTGATTATTAATGGCGTTGATGTAGCGTTGTTGGGAGGGAGTTCTAGCGCGGAAGGGTTGGGTAGAGCGAGGAGGGGAGTAGGCGGTTTCGACTTGTTGAGAGCGGGATCTAATTTCGACTATGTTATCGTCAAGTCTGTTGCGTTTGCGCATTGATTTTGGATGTATGGTTTCGTAACTCGGATCGCCGTGATACGTTGGATGGTGGCGTCCGGCATGCGATTTTTTACCCATAAATTCATGTCCCCTAGAGGTGAATGTGGTAGTTGAAAAGCAAAACGAGCCTCGATTTAAGCTGAGCTGTCAGCTCAAATGTAAACCTTGATTTAACCCCCTTAAGACAATTTGGTTTATTGAAACTAGCCCAACACAATTTACCCAGCGCCCATTGCAGGTGTATTACAGCGGCCGCGTACAAACAGAAACTTATCTGCACAAACTGTTCCGCCTGCTCCATACAACACTTTACACACTATGCAGAAGGAACCTGCATACAGGCATTAACCCTGTGCCTGGGGCGATACAACTTAACTCCCTTCCGTCTGATATTAGGTCGATTCAATGCCGCTTGTCCAATAGATTGCGCATTTATTTTTAAACCAAAGTTTAAGGACTAGGTTATAAGGCAGGCAGCAGATAGGGACGAGAGAGAGGCGTTAATAGGCTGTAGCAGGCGGGGCATTCGTAGCGGCTAATAAAATTCACGCGCAGCCCCAAACAAAATCTGCCTGGGCCTGCGAATTTTAGGGATGCACTTACAGAAACCCCCAAACCTATTTCCTGCCAGGATTTCAAATAAGAACTAACCCGCATTTGGTCAGGCGCTGCGCAACATGGAGAAGAGTGTATCTTTGATATGTAAGCGCTGCTTTTTTAAGTTTCCAATATAGTCGTCCGAGGAAACTTCAGCCCCCTGCTCTATGCGGTGAATTTCTTTATCCGTTGCGTGATACTCATCAAATAATTTTGCGAAATGAGCATCGCTTAATTTCAAACGATGAATAGTGTCCTTGTATTCGGGTAATTCAAGGGCGAGGCTGTGGTTCTCAATCATATTAAGCTCCTGGGTGAGTGTTGCTTTCATTGTGCAAACCTACCGCAACGGCTCATTGACACATATCAACCTTTACCTGCTTTGCAAATGCGTTTTTTAGTCGCAGGCGTGGCATTTTTTATATTTTTTGCCGCTGCCGCACCAACACATCTGGTTGCGCTCCCATTTTAGTGGCGGCAAAAAATCGCCGTCTGTATACCACCAGCGCCCCTCTTCGAATACAAAACGAGAGCGCTCGTGCAATTGCCCGAGCTTATTCTGTTGGCGAAAAAAAGCGGTAAATTCCACGCTATTGCCCTCGGCAGCCAACACATGCAACGCCAGCCATTGGGTATTAGCCAGGCTTTTGTTTAATTGCGTTAATTCATCTGGCTGATGACGGCTGGGGTGCAAAGTCGCCATTAAAAACTCCACCTGCCCCAATGCAAAGGCACTGTAACGGGCGCGCATTAACTCCTCAGGTGCGCAAATCGGCTGCCCGCGCCAGAAGCGGGCACAACAATTTTCAAGGGGCTGTTGGCTGCCGCAGGGGCACAGCGATTTGGTGGTAGGCACAATAAAACTCCCCAGCACATGCCGTTGCGGCACTCAAAACGATTAGACTTGCGCATTTTGCCATGCCTAAACACGCCTACCATAGCCTGCGCCAGATGCGCCTTGAACGCGCCACCAAACCCTTTAATGCCCGTGGCGCCCGGTTAATTCGCTGCGACACCTGCCTGCTGGCACAAAGCCATTGCATTTGCGCGCACACAACCCCTATGCAGTGTGGGGTGGATTGGGTTTTATTAATGCACCCGGATGAAGTGTTAAAACCCACCAATACCGGGCGCCTTTTGGTGGCACTCTTCCCCGCTGCCACCCATGTATTTGAGTGGTCGCGGGTGGATCCGCCAGCGGATTTGCTGACCCTAATCGCTGACCCGGGGCGTCTAAACCTATTGGTATTCCCCACCGATGACGCTCTGGCACCCGCCCAGGCGCAGCATCAAGCGCAACAAAACAGCCAGCGGCTGACGCTAATTTTGCTGGACGGCACTTGGAAGCAAGCCCGCAAAATGTTTAATCGCACTGCATGGCTCGCAGGTTTACCCAGTGTTCGCCTGCCCTTATCGGCCTCCCGATACGCCCTGCGTAAAGCGGCTCACGACGGCTGTTTATCCACTGCTGAAGCGGCTATTGGCCTGCTGGATTGCCTAGATATGCCTGCAGCAAACGCCCTCTACAGTTATTTCGGCTTGTTTAACGAGGCTTACGTACACAGCCGCGGTGTGCGCCCAACAAGCCCAACCTATACCGACTCCATGAGTGCGCGCGATGGCAGCGACTAACCGCGATTACAGCGGCTAAAAAAGCCAGTAAATACTCACCCAGATCGGTATACTGCCGCCTGCACGCGACGTAAGCCTTAGGCCGACGGTAGCGACTTGTTAGTAACGCTAAGTAAGTCCATCCAAAATGCCAAATGCTTTGCCTTTTATTGACGCGCAAAGGCTTATACTCGCTCCACGATATAAAATTCTCTCCATGGAGACGAGGCATGACTCATCTAGTTGCAAAAACCATCGCTCTGACTGCATTGAGCGTTGCTTTAACCGCTTGTGGTACTGGTAAAGACGCCAGCGCGAAAACCACCAATACCCAAGAAAATGTTGTCGATCAACGCGCCGTGGGGATTACAGAAGACAACCTGGAAACTGTGTTGGGAACCGCATTTGAGATCACTGCTCAAGCCAGCCCCGGCGGCAATGAGTCGAATAACTATCCTCCATATGCGGATGGCAACCTCGGTGATGGCCTTGCCAATATAGGTAATGCTCAAGCCAACAGCCGCATAGCTGACACCGCCACCGGTATTGACCTTACCACCACCAAAGCAAACTGTAATGCAGGCGGCACCGCCAGTGGTGCGGTGGGATTAGACACCGCGAACTTAGGCGCCAATGGCTCTACAGATTTTTTAAAGCTTTATGTGGATTTCAGCTTCAACGAGTGTAAGACCGCGCAGTTCTGGCTGAATGGTAAGGCGACCGTGTCTCTCTCTTCTCAGTCCGGTATTCTCTCCAACAACAACGACAGCACTCTTTTAATTAAGCTCGGCGCCGACTTAAAACGTTTTTATGTTGCCCAGCCAACTAAAAACGGTAAGCAGGCAGGTCGAAGCTTGGATATTACAGGTAAAGTGGAGTTTTCGATTTCAAACCCTGAGCGCAAATACATCCGTGCCGAGTTAAATGGTGTGCCTGGTTCATCGCTGATCTATCAAGAAAAGGGTAAGTCCGACCAGCTGGTACAGCTCAATGAGTTCGAATCCTATCTGCAATCAAGCATGTTAGATGCAAGCTACTCCATAGGCGTTAAAGGCAACATGCTCAGCATGGGCAAAGCCACCGCCAACAGCAAAAGCCTGCCCACCTCTCGTTTAAAGATTTACACCGAAAAGACTATTACGGGTCAGGGCTTTGCAGTTCCCAGAGATGGTGTATTGGTGGTTGAAAGCGACAAAGAGATTGCCCGCTTTGAAATCCTTAACCAAGTTGATCTGAAATACACCCTAGATAAGGGCAAAGATGGCACTATTGACAAACAAGTTGATACTACCTGGTCTGAGTTCATCAGCCAAAATACTGGCCTTAAATTCGACTAATCAAAAGCCAGCTCTGCAAAAAGCCATCCTCGGATGGCTTTTTGCGTTTTGAAGCCTTGGTTACAATTTATTACCAAAAATGCCCTTACAAAAACCCTCCCGCACCGGCATTCTGCGCATTCGCCTTTTTATTGAGCCTGCTGTGTGCGCAATTTAGCTGTTCGTTATTTATTACTGATATCGCTGTTAGGGCAAAGCCTAGCGGCTGCAGCAGGGGCGCCCGCCAAAACATTGTGCCAAGCGCCCTGCACAAGCGAAGGGGGCTGGGAGCTGAGTGTCGGCCTCGGCCTCGGCATGAGCACCAACCCGCTCAAAGGTGGCAGTGATATTCCTCTGCTAGTGCGCCCCCGCTTGAGCTACTACGGCGAACGGGTATTTCTCGATAATTATGAAGCCGGGGTTATGCTGTGGGAAAATTCGTCGCAACAAATTAATTTATTGGTGCTGCCGAGTTTAGAGCAATTGTATTTTCGCCGCTGGCAATACGCTTCCGGCGGTTTTTCTTTGGATCCTGATTTTATCAAGGGTGAGGGTGCGGCAGAGTCCACAGGCGATAAGCCTCCCCATCTACACCACCGCCACACCAGTGCTCTGGGTGGTTTTGAATACAACGCCTCCCTAGGTGGTTTTTTTGACGGGCTGGAATTTAACTGGCAATTTTTGGAGGAATTATCCGGTTACCACGCAGGCCGAGAAATGCGCCTGGCCATCAGCCGAGATTTTTTAACCTACTGGCGCGCAAGTCTGGGGGCGAATTTTCAAAGCCGAGACTACATTAATTATTATTTCGGCGTTAGCGCCAGTGAGGCGAGCCCATTATTTAGCCGATACACGCCCAATAGCGGCGGCTGGTCCAAACTTGTGCGGGTGGAATATTTAAAACCGCTGAGTCCACACCTGGCCATTAAAGGTGGCGCCGCATTAAAAATCTTTTCATCGGCGGTGGCCGACAGCCCGCTGCTGGAAGAATCATCGGTATACAGTCTTTTTTTAGGAGGTGTTTATTATTTTTAAACATCTCCTTGCGCACAGGGGCCTTGTTGCGCTGAGTGTTTTGGGTTTCGCCACTACAGCAGCCGCACTGGAGCACAACATCGAACTAACCCTCACACCGCGCCTGTGTGTGTTGGGCGAAGCCGAACAGGAATGTGGCGGCACGGTTACGCTGCGCTGGCAGGCACCTGCGGCGCTTAATACCTGTTTGTATCAAGAAGGCCGCGCGGAGCCTTTACACTGCTGGCAACAAGTCGCCCTCGGTGAATTCACTCTGGCCCCCAAAGCCAATCGCAGCCTGCGATTTTATTTAGCGGCCGCCAATGGCAGTATTTTGGCCGATGGCACATTTCAAGTGTTGCAACAACAAAACGCCCACCGCAAACGGCGCAATCCTTGGAGCTTTTATTAATGACAACCGCTACCCCCTGCCAAATATTATTGGTGGAAGATGACCTGCGCCTGGCCAATTTAATTGCCGAGTATTTAACCGGCCAGGGTTTTAGTGTGCATACGGAAACGTCGGGGCTTAGGGTTGCACGTATAACGGCGGATATTTGCCCAGATTTAATTATTCTCGACATTAGTTTGCCGGGTAAAAACGGCCTGCAGATTTGCCAGGATATTCGCGGTGACTACCAAGGGCCAATTATGTTTTTAACCGCCCGTACGGAAAACGCCGAACAAATCCAGGGCCTTGAATCCGGCGCTGACGACTACGTGTTAAAACCGGTGGAACCGCAGCTATTATTAGCCCGTATTAAAGCCTTATTGCGCCGCTACGGCAGCGACGCCGCCGCCGCGCAGCAGGAGATTTGCTTAGGCGCTCTGCAGATTAATCTAAAGCTGCGCACAGCAAGCCGCGCCGGTGAAGCCTTAAGTTTATCCAGCCATGAATTTGATTTATTAGTCACCTTTGCCAAACACGCAGGCCAGGTGCTCAGCCGCGAATATTTATTTAGCCGGGTTTATTCCCGTCCCTACGATGGCTTGGATCGCACCATCGACGTACGCATTTCGCAACTGCGCAAAAAATTGGGCGAAACACCGGATGCAGCCCACATCATTAAAACCATTTGGGGGCGCGGCTATTTATTGGTAGCCGACGCATTGTAACCATGGGGCGCGTGTTTTTTTCCCTCTACGGGTTAATTCTGGCCACCTTGGTGGGCGCAGGTTTTATTCTCGATCAGTTAGTGGGCGCCACCGATGAAGATGCCTTGCACCCGGCAGAACGAGTGGCCACGGATTTGGCCGCTAGTCACAGCAGCCAATTACCCTACACCACCGCCGAGGGCTGGACACTTGAGCGCTTAAGCGGCGCCGACCTGACCGACAACCAAACCTTAAGCGAATTAAAAACCAAAAAAAGCCTTGCCGTTGCCAGTGTGGATAGCCCAAGCGGAATTTATTATCGCGATGTTTTTCGCTATTTTGCCGACAACCATATTATTCACCTGCGCTATGCCGTGCCCCACGCACCGGAGCCCTGGCAATACCGAGCGATTTTATTAGTGGTGTATTTATTTATTGGCCTGGCCGTTTTTAGCTGGCTGTGGCCCTTGATGCGGGATTTACGCCGCCTAGCCTTGCAGACTCAGCAGCTCGATTTTGCCGAGGCGTTTTGCGGCCTGACACTTAAAAAAACCTCGCCTTTGTTTGCGCTATCGGAGGCGTTTTGCGGCATGAGCCAGCGGCTGGGTTCGGTGTTGGCCTCCTACAAAGAAATGACCTATGCGGTATCCCACGAATTGCGCACCCCCCTTGCGCGCATGAAATTCGCGCTGACCATGGCGCAAGATCAAATGGCTAACTGCGCCGTGCCACGCAATGTGCAGGAACAGTGGCAGAGCCTTTGGCTGGATGTAAATGAAATGGATGCGCTGGTGAATCAATTATTAAATTACGCCAGCTTCGAGCAGGAAAATCGCGCTTTACAAGTACAGACGGAAAATATGCAGGATTTTCTCGCTGATTTAGTCCAGCGCGCCCGCAAGGCCAGCCCGCACTTAACCATTTCGTTGCATTGCGAACCCTGTGTACAGGTAGCGGCGGATTGGCAGTTAATGGAGCGGGTGATGATTAATTTATTGGAAAACGCCGCGCGGTTTGCCGCCACTTGTATTGAGGTGCGCGCCACCACGCCCGGCGAATTAATTGTTGTCAGCGTCAGCGACGACGGCCCCGGTGTGCCCAGCAGCGAAC
>DAOQGS010000071.1:0-10485 GCA_035338675.1 Cellvibrionaceae bacterium | reverse complement strand
CTCGCGGCCGTCCTTGACGCTGTCTATTTTTTTGATGCCCAGATCACTCAAAATACCCCGCAACATCATCATGGAATCGATGCTGTCGTCCGCGACGAGTACCAGTGCATCAGCTAAAGGAATGGGTTCTCTGCGTTTAATAGGCTTTTTGGCTGGCAGCGGGCTGGGTGTGGGGTTTGCGACGGATTTTGTACCGCTTGCAACAAGTTTGTTCAGCGCACCGTCCAGCAGCTTCAGGGTGGCGGCTAATTCGGCGCTCTGTTTTTCATCGTGCAGAGTTGCCTGGGTTTTGGCCATTGCCATGCGTTGTCGCTGCAGCAGAGTGACCACCAATTTAAGCTCTTTGGGGTCAAGCAGCGACATTATGTACCTCGCTCACGCGCACCTCCGGGTATGAAATGAGTCGATTCCTGACGAATTGGCCTTGGCTGTGCAGTAGGCTAGGGCTTGCCAGTTTGCTCGTTTTGTAAGCTGGCCAAGGTCTTTTGCATAGAGGCGTAGTAGTCGTCCGTAAGGGTGCGGCTGGTGTCGCGGCGCTCTTTGGATTTGCGGCGTTTGCGATGGAATAGATCCAGGGGCATTTCTTTGCAGGGATCGGCGTCCTGACGGCGGTCTCGGCCTTTGCGGCGATTAACAAATATAATGCTCGAACTCATAACATCCCCAAATACGAATGGACTCAACAGCTCATCACAGGCCGCTTTCATCATAAATGCTAGCTGAGAAAATGGCCTGGATAAAATTTTTGTCCTATTAAACCAGATCGTGAGAAAGACCCTATGACCGAACACGCAATCCAGCAAAAACTCCACGCGGCGTTTTCACCCAGTGTTTTACAGGTTGAAAATGAGAGCCATCACCACAGCAGCAGGCCGGGCAATAACACGCATTTTAAAGTTACTTTGGTGAGTGACGCCTTTAGCGGTTTAACCTCCGTGGCCCGCCACCGCGCTGTTTATGCAGTATTAAAAGAGGAGCTCAGCGGCGGTGTACATGCGCTGGCACTACATACCTACGCGCCGGATGAATGGCAGGGGGATTCGCCTGCCTCGCCGCGTTGTATGGGTGGGGAGAAAAAGCCTAATTAATGCCTCAAGTGCCATGCTTTGAACATAGTGTTTTACAAGGCGCCGTTAAAATCCAATTGCCGCCAGGCCTCATAGACCATAACGGAAGCGGCGTTGGATAGATTCATGCTGCGGCTGCCCGGCCGCATGGGAATTCGCAAGCGCCGCTCCGGCGCTGCGCTGTCTAATATTGCCGGAGGCAAGCCGCGCGATTCCGGGCCAAATACCAAGGCATCGCCCGCTGCGAATGCCACCTTGGTGTAATTCTGCGAGCCCTTTGTGGTGATCGCGAACCAGCGGGGCGGCGCTAACTCCCGCAAAAACACCTCCCAATCCTTATAAATTTTAATGTCTTTCCACTCGGCATAGTCTAATCCGGCTCGCCGCAGTTTTTTATCGTCCAGTGCAAACCCAAAGGGTTCAATTAAATGCAGTTGGCATCCCGTATTGGCACATAGCCGAATGATATTACCCGTATTGGGTGGAATTTCGGGTTCGAATAACACGATGTGAATCATATATAAGTAAAACTGCAGAAAAAGAGCGAAATCCAAAGTGCTGGCTATACTAAAGGAAAATCGTCAAATATCAATTTTATGTGCCGGTAATTGAGAAAATAACAACAAAAAACTTGCGCAGGATGAAAAAGGGGTCTACGCCGTGTTGTTAAGAGTAAATCAGGCTCAGCCTCAAAGCCTCGTCGGATTGGAGTTGCAAGCAGATGGCATAGCTGTAGCGGTAAAAGTTGTCAAAAGCCAAATACCCCATATAGCCCGCCTTGCCTTTTTACCGGGGGAGGATGAAAAACAGCGTTTTGCGCAGCTGCGTGACTATGTTAAGCAAAATAAATTAAAAAACAAACCGTGCAACTTGGTGTTGCAGCAAAGTCGCTATCAGTTGTATTTGCTCGAAGCGCCGGATGTACCTGCGGCAGAGTTGGCCAATGCGATGAAGTGGCGTCTTAAAGACCTGGTTAATCAGCCGTTGGATCAATTGGCGATAGATGTTTTTCACGTGCCTAACGATGGCGCTCGCGGCAACCGCAAAATGATTTATGTTGTGGTGGTCAATAAAAGTTATCTGCAGGAATTAATTGAGTTTGTTCAGCAGAGCGAGCTTAAATTATTGGCCATTGATATTGCAGAATTGGCTCTGCGTAATTTGGCCATTCATTTGGTGGATCCACAATTTGACCAGCGCGGTGTGGCTATAGCGCGTGTGCGCCAAGGTGCAGGCTCGGTGTCCATTTACCGCGCCGGTGATATGTATTTATCTCGGCAATTTGATTTAGCCTACGGCGGCGGCCTGTTGGATGATTTACCTGCAGAGTCGTTGGCGTTGGAATTACAGCGTTCGGTGGATTATTACGAGCGACAGATGGGACAGTTAAGCCCTGCTGTGGTGTACCTTGGGGGTGAAAATATAGCGGATGAAAAAATTACGGCGAGCTTGCGCAAAATATTATCAGTGCCGCTGCAGTTTTTAGATTTCTCCGGTGCCGTCACTATGGAGAGTGAATTTGAAAGTGGCATTATGCAGCTTGGCTTAGGAGCATTAGGCGCGGCTATGCGCCAGGAGTTTGCCTAGCATGCAACAGGTCAATCTTTATTTAAAGGAATTAAGGCCTAAGTTTGACCCGTTTGCCGCGCGCCCGCTGTTGATGTTTACAGGTTTTTTTGTCTGTTGCTTGTTGCTGTGGGCCGGTTTTGCTCACACGCGCGTCAACAATATGCAGGCGGTAGTGGATACTGTAGTGGCCGATGTGCGCAATGAAGAGGCCAAATTAAGCCGTTTAAAAGTATTGGGTAAGCCGGGGGATAAAACCCAGCTGGAAGATTCGGCCAGCCAAGTGCGCACGGCGATTGATAACCGTGAATTTATCAAGCGGTTAATCAGTAGTAATACCTTTGGCAATGACCGCGGTTTTTCTGTTCTGCTCACGGCTTTATCCAAAGCAGCATTAAAAGACCTGTTTTTACGTGAATTTGGCGTGGCTGCGGGCGGGCGAGATGTGTATTTGCACGGCATCACCACGCGAGTGGATGCAGTCCCTGAGTATATTAAAATTTTGCAGCAAGATGCTGCTATGGCGAAGGTAAATTTCGGCGTTTTAAAATTGCTCAAAGCCGCTGGTGGGCAAATTGAATTTAGTTCGGGGTTATGGGATGAGCAGGTGATGGGGGCCAAGCCGGGTGATGATCCTCAGGCGGCGGCAGCCACAGGCCAGGGACGTTAGTAATATGCACGCGCGATTAAAACACTGGGAAAAAATATTTAATGGTTTGCTTGTGCGCGAGCGTCTATTGGTGGCGTTTTCTATTTTTGCGGCCATTTACATGGTGTTTGAGTTGGCGATACTCGGGCCTGCCCAGCGTAAGCACTCCCAGCTGGCTGCAGATGCTGAAACACAAAAAAAACAATTTGAATCACTTAAAGCTGAAGAGGTGGTGTTAACAAAAGTGCTCACCACCGATCCTGCGCTGAAGTTAAAAAAAGAATATGAACAATTAAGTCTGCAGCTTGAATCCCTGGATAAAGAAATTATCGATTTATCGGCAGGTTTGGTTTCGGCAGGGCAGCTTGCCGCAATGTTGCAAGAGGTGCTAGTGCTAACCGATGGCCTGGCATTGGAAGGCTTAACAACGGAGCCGCCGCTGTCTATTCCGTTGCCGAGTGATGGCGTAAAGAGCCAAGATAAACAGGCTAAACCTACAACTACACCTGCGGCGCAGTTGCGTATTTACAAGCAATATATCGCTCTTAAATTGAAGGGTAATTATTTTCAAATCTTAAATTATCTGAAACGTTTGGAGGCAACCCGATGGCATTTTTATTGGGAGGCACTTTTCTATCAGGTGAGCCAGCACCCAGAGGCGACTGTGGAAATTCGTGTTTATAGCTTATCTATTGAGCGACCTGACCATGAATAGACGCATTTATGGCTGTATATTATTAGCGGCGTGCTGGTATGTGCAGGCGGAAGAACCGCCTTTAAAAGACCCCACTACACCTTTTAATAGTGTTCGCAATGCGCCCGTGAATAATGAGCGTGCACCTGTCAAAAATGCTGGCCTACGCTGGGTGTTAGACGGAGTGCTGATTAGTGACGATGGAAAAAAAGCGCTGGTAAATGGGCGCTGGTATAACGAGCGCGATCAAATAAATGGTTGGCAGCTCGTGCAAGTGGAAACTGCAGCTGTTGTGCTGAAACAAGCAGGCAAAACCCAACGCATTTTACTTTATCCCAGCCTGACTAAAAATACGCTAACTCTTAAGCCGGAGTAATTTAATCTCATGTGGTGTGAAAAATGGACGCAGCGGTGTGTTATGCATTGGCTGCAGGCAAGTATAAAAAGCGATACGGCGGCGCTGGGCAACTTAAAGTGTTGGCGTGCGGCCTGGCTGGGTATGGTGTTGTGTGGGCTGCTCAGCGGATGCGCCAATACTAAAAACGCCTCAACGCAGTTAGATGCCGAAATAGATAAATTAACCGAACAGGATAAGGCGCCTGTGCCTCAAGAAGTGCAAAATGCGGTACTGGATAATCGCCTGGATGCACGCAGCGGTCCCCGTCGTTTTGATGTGGCGGTAAATAATATGGCGGCTCGGACCTTTTTTAATGCGCTGGCGGCGGATGCGAGTGTGAATATAGTAACCGACCCGGATGTCACCGGCGCGGTGAGTTTACAGTTGCGCCAGGTGACTTTGGATGAGGTATTAGATGTTACCCGCGATATGTTCGGCTATGAATATCATAAGCAGGGCGGCATCTATACCGTATATGCGCGGCAAATGCGCACGCAAGTATTTCAAATTAATAATATCGATGTCACTCGCCGCGGACAAACCGATACTCAGGTTAATATAGGTTCAACCGCCAGTAATTCATCCAGCAATGCATCTACACCATCCAGTGGCGGCGAGTCCGCCGCAAAAGAAACCACTAGCAGTGAAAATAATTCCGGTGCGCGGGTGCAAACCAAACATGAGAGCCACTTTTGGGCGGATTTACAAAATTCCCTAGAGGCTATTGTCGGCTCGGAGGATGGGCGCTCGGTTATTGTGAATCCAGCGGCAGGTTTGGTGGTGGTGAAAGCCTTGCCTAAAGACGTCAACGCTGTGCGCAATTTTTTGGAAAAATCTGAGTTAAGTATTAAACGGCAAGTGATTTTGGAAACCAAAATACTGGAGGTGCGGTTAAATAATGGCTTTGAGGCCGGTGTTAACTGGAATGCCATTAGCGGCCAGCTGGTGTATGGCTACAATGTGCAACCGGGTTTTGGCATTAATGGTGATGGTGCAACGGTGGACCGCTGGCGTAATTGGGGGGATGTTAACCGCAGTTACACCGATGCACAGGGCGTTGATACCACCATCGGCAGTACTTACGCGGAGAAAACGGGCGGCGTTTTTGCCTCTATGCTACAGGTGAATGATATTTCCAAATTATTATCCTTGCTTAAAACCCAGGGGGATGTGCAGGTGTTATCCAGCCCTCGCGTCAGCACGGTGAATAACCAAAAAGCGGTTATTCGGGTGGGATCGGATGAGTATTTTGTCACCGGCATTACCAACAATACTACTTCCAGTGCAGCGGCTACGACCAATTCACCCAATATTGAACTGGCGTCATTTTTTAGCGGTATTTCTTTGGATGTAACGCCGCAAATTGCCGACAACGGCGATGTGATTTTGCATGTTCACCCTATGGTGAGCGATGTGCAGGATCAACAAAAAAATCTTACCGTAGGCGATCAAAAATTTTCACTGCCGTTAGCGCTGCGCGAAGTGCGGGAAAGTGATTCAGTGGTGCGCGCACGCTCAGGCCAGGTTGTGGTGTTGGGCGGGTTAATGCAAGAGACGAGTAAAAAACTCAATGGCAAGCGGCCTTTGTTGGGTGATATTCCAGTGTTGAACACCCTGTTCAAAACCAAGAGTTCATCCGGTAACAAAACAGAGTTAGTGATTTTGATGCGCCCGGTAGTGGTCAGTGAAAATACCTGGCAGGATCAGTTAAAAGAGGAGTCGGAGCGATTTAAGGTATTAACTGAAGAATTGCGCAAGAGGTAGGTATGTACCTAAAATTTTTTGGCTTTAAAGAATTGCCCTTTTCGCTAACGCCGGATACCAGTTATTTTTACGCCTACCACAGCCATCAAAACGCTTTAAATACCTTGCTGGTTGCCCTCCATAACAGCGAAGGTTTTATAAAAATTGTCGGCGAGGTGGGTACTGGAAAAACCCTTTTGGGGCGCCTGTTATTAAAAAAGCTTCATACTTCTCGCTTTGTTACCGCTTATATTCCCAATCCACACCTAAGCCCTGATGAACTTAAATTAACCCTGGCCCAGGAGATCGGTGTGCCCGATTGTACTTCGGTGCCGCATTTTCAATTATTAGGCCATATCAGCCGCCGTTTAATCGAGCTGGCAGTACAAAAAAAACGTGTTGTGCTGGTTTTAGATGAAGCTCAGACCATGCCGAGGGAAACCATAGAATCCCTGCGGTTGTTGACTAATTTAGAAACTGAAAAACGTAAATTATTGCAAGTGGTAATGTTGGGGCAGCCAGAGCTGGATGATTTATTGGCACGCAAGGATTTGCGGCAATTAAAGCAGCGAATTGTGTTTTCAGAAACACTCAAGCCCTTGGGGTTTTCGGCACTGTGTTCTTATATTCGGTTTCGTTTAAATGCAGCCAATCCCACCGCCGCGCATTTATTTAACCGGCGCGCGTTAGTGGTGTTGTTTTTCGCCAGTGGTGGTGTGCCGCGGCTAATTAATTTATTGGCCCACAAATCACTTTGGTCGGCCTTTGGCCGCAATCAACTGCGAGTAACGTGGCAGGATGTGCGCACCGCCGTACAGGACACGCCCGAAGCTCGGCCCGTGGCCCGTTGGCTACTCGGCGGCAATGCAGCGAAATATTGGCTGACCTATGGATTAGCCGCTGCCAGCGGCGCCTTAGTGCAGTGGCTGGGCTATTAAATGTAGGCCCGCTTAAAACCGGCGCAGGAGGATAAACGTGAGCTTAATTAACGACGTATTAGAGCAAATTGATGCTCGCGCGCCTGTGGCTGAGCCTGAGCGTGTTGTAATTGAACCCACCGCTTATACGGATTCAGCAACAAAATTTTTTACACTCTCACCACACCTAAAAATAGGTGCGTTGGCTCTGTGTGGTTTTTTATCCGGTTATGGCTCCTTGGCACTTTTTAATGTTTTAGCATCCCCTGCGCAAATTAAAAACACAACACAAAATGATACTGGGCTTATTTTTCCTGCAGCGCGTCAGCTGCATTCAAATCTTGACGCTAATACGGCCAATGCGAATGCGCCAAATGAGATGACGTTAACTGGGCAGTTAAACCCCATTAACCCTGTGGCGCCGCAAACTGCCCAAGCTGAGCCCGATGAAGAAACTACAATGCTTGGACAAGCCAAACAATATTTTTTGGCAGACCGCTTAACCTACCCACCATTGCATAACGCCTATCAACTGTATCGGGAAATTTTATTAAAAAATCCTAATAATCTTGCCGCTTTAGAGGGAATTGCCAGTATTAAACAGCGTTATTTGGCTTTAACAACGGAAGCGATTAATCAAGGGGTATGGGAAAAGGCGCAGCGCTATATTGAGCGGGCGGAATTTGTAGGCGTTGACAGGCAGGAGTTAAATCGTTTGCGCGCACAGTTGCAAGGGTTGATGCCAGCGGAAACGGCTGCTTCGGGTGATACGCGCACAGCGGAGCCGGTAAATATAGGCTCAGAGCAAAATAGTGTTTTAGCCAGTGAGAATAGGCCTGCAGCGCCTGTGGGCGAGCAGGAACAACTTACCTTAAACCCGCCCTCTGGCAATCGGTTGCATAGAAATAACACAGGCGGTGCTCTGCCCGTGAGTGAGCAGGCGTTTTTGGCAAGCCTGGTTGAGGATAAAGACAGTGAGCGTTTGGCGTTAGATTTTATTAAAAGCCACGGCAATTCTGCCGATACGGTGCGTTGGTTAGCGCGGCGTTGGGTCAGTGCGCAGCAGTGGCTGCCCTTATTGGATCTTATGAGTTCGCCCAGTGCTATTAATCCTGCCGAGCGCGATGTGTTTCGCGCCCAGGCGCTATTGGGGCTGAAGAATTATCAAGAATTAATTGTTTGGCTCAGCGCAACCCAAGAGGGTGAGCAGCCAGAATTGCAGCGAATTCTCGCTGTGGCCTTACAAAAAACTGGCCGAGAAACGGATGCTATGGCGATTTACCAACATTTAGTTGCACGCCACCCGGATAATTCCGGGCTTTGGTTAGCGCTGGGATTAAGTGCCGATGGATTAGGTAACAATACTGTAGCGCGGGAGGCATTTTTCCGTGCCCAGCAATTGGGTGGCCACAGTAAAACGGTCAGCGATTTTTTGGCGAAAAAATTAGCCGCTGCACCGCGTTAGTAGGATATTGGCTGTGGATGTGGCGAGCCATTGCGCTTGTTTATGGGGAATGAAATTGAAGTGGGGCAATTGAGTAGTAATTGTTGCGGTTTGCGCTGAGTGGTTGAGTGCTGGGCGCTTCGCTTTCTAACTAGGCACCCGCAATGAATACACATCATTTCTGACACGCCGTAAATACATCCGTGTAGGCTCGTCAAAAAGGTCCCTCTTTTTGACGGTCTGAAATGATGTGTATTCATTGCTTCCGTACAGCTAGTAAGAGGATCGCCGTCAGGCTTGGATTTTGAGTATTCCAACACGCTGCTAGGCGTTTAATTGGGTGGTAACAATGGGGTTAAAGATGCTATGCAGCAGCGTATACGCATAGGTGATATTTTAGTTGCGCAGCAGATTATCAGTCAGGATCAGCTGCGCTTAGCCTTGGAAGGGCAAAAAAATACCGGCAATAAGTTGGGCAAGCAGCTTATTGTGATGGGGTTTATTGAAGAGAATACCCTACTTTCGTTTTTGTCCAAGCAGTTAAATTACCCGTTTGTAGAATTAAAACAATTTCGGTTTGATCGCGATTTAATACAAACCCTGCCGGAGACCTACGCAAGGCGTTACCGGGTATTAGTGCTTAAACGGGATTCGGATGGCATTCTTTTGGGAATGGCGGACCCTACTGATATTTTTTGTCTAGATGAATTGCAGAAGGTATTGCGAGCGCCGATCCGTCCTGCCGTAGTGCGGGAATCGGAATTGATGGATATTCTCGATACCGCCTACAGCCGCGCCAGCGAAATTGCTTCCCTAGCCGAGCAATTAGATGAAGAGCTGGGCACGGATGCGGCGGATTTAACCGGTTTGTTGCAATCGGCGGAAGATTTAGACGCGCCAGTTGTTAAATTATTGCAAAAAGTATTTGAAGAGGCATTGAGCACGCGGGCGTCGGATATTCATATTGAGCCGGATGAATCAGTATTGCGCATACGCCAGCGTATCGATGGCGTATTAATTGAGCAGGTGATGAATGAAAAACGCATTAGCGCTGCACTAGTGGTGCGCTTAAAGCTGATGGCAAGCTTGGATATTTCTGAAAAACGCCTGCCCCAAGACGGCCGTTTTAATTTAAAAATTGGCCACCGCAATATCGATGTACGTATGTCCACCATGCCGGTGCAGTTTGGCGAGGCCGTGGTGATGCGGTTATTGGATCACAGTGCAGGCGTGCGTAAATTGGATGCAGTGGGAATGCCGCCTGCTTATGTGGCGCGGTTTCGGCAAATTATTACTAGGCCCCACGGCTTAGTATTAGTAACTGGGCCTACTGGCAGCGGTAAAACTACGACGTTGTACGGCGCCATTTCGGAATTAAATACTGCCGAGCGCAAAATAATTACCGTTGAAGACCCAGTGGAATACAGATTAAGCCGCATAAGCCAGGTGCAGGTGCACGACAAAATTGGGCTTAATTTTGCGAAAGTATTGCGCGCGTGTTTGCGACAAGATCCAGATGTGTTGCTGGTGGGGGAGATTCGGGATTCTGAATCTGCGGAAATTGCACTGCGCGCCGCTATGACGGGCCATATGGTGTTATCAACTCTGCATACTAATGATGCGGTCGGTTCGGCGCTGCGCCTAATTGATATGGGGGTAGATGCTTATTTGGTGGCGTCGAGTTTAAAAGCCATTGTGGCGCAGCGCTTGGTGCGGGTTATTTGTGATGTGTGCAGCCAGCCCCACACGCCGGATGAACAGGATTTATTGGTATTGCGACAATACCAGCGTTATTTGGGCCAAAAGCCTTTGAATCTGCGCAAGGGGCAGGGCTGCCCGCACTGTTATAACACGGGGTACCACGGCCGAGCGGGGGTGTTTGAATTATTGGAAATTAATAGCGTCATGGCGAATGCGCTGCGGGATAATTCAGTGCGGCAATTTAACGATGCCGCCCACCAGCACCCTAATTATCGCCCGCTGGCGGCTTCCGCCCTGGATTTAGCTG
>DAOQGS010000070.1:0-10548 GCA_035338675.1 Cellvibrionaceae bacterium | reverse complement strand
GCCGTGCGCAGATAGAATCGGTGGATGAATCCGAGCGCTGCTTTAAAGCCCATTGCACGACTATTCCCGCCGATAAGGTCTACACCCGTGAAGAGGAGACCATGGCGCGAGGGTTGTTAAAGCGCTTTGAGCACTATGTAAACTTCAGCAAAAAAGTGCCCGTAGAGGTTCTCAACTCCCTCAATGGTATCGATGAACCCGGCCGCCTGGTGGATACCATCGCTGCGCACATGACCTTGGATTTGGGGCAGAAACAGCGTGTGCTGGAGCTATTTAAAGTCGGTGAGCGCCTGGAGCATTTGATCGGTTTGATGGATGCTGAGGCGGACCTTTACCAAGTGGAGAAAAAAATTCGCGGCCGCGTTAAAAAACAGATGGAAAAAAGCCAGCGCGAGTATTACCTCAACGAACAGCTCAAGGCCATTCAGAAAGAGCTGGGTGAGCTGGGTGAAGACGCCGGGGAGGGCGATGAATTCGAGCGGCGCATTCTCGATGCGAAAATGCCCAAAGCGGCGGAGGATAAAACCCGCGCGGAAATTAATAAATTAAAGATGATGTCCCCCATGTCGGCGGAGGCTTCGGTTATTCGCTCCTATGTGGATTGGATGCTGAATGTGCCCTGGAACAAGCGCAGCAAAATCAACATGGATCTGGCCCACGCGGAAAAGGTGTTGGAAGAAGATCACTACGGATTGACTGAGGTGAAAGAGCGCATCTTGGAATATTTGGCCGTGCAAAAACGCGTGAAAAAAATCAAAGGCCCAGTGATTTGTTTAGTGGGGCCACCGGGGGTTGGTAAAACCTCCCTCGGTGAGTCCATCGCCCGCGCCACCAATCGCAAGTTTGTGCGCATGGCCCTGGGTGGCGTGCGCGATGAAGCGGAAATTCGCGGCCACCGCCGCACCTACATAGGCTCCTTACCGGGCAAGTTGTTGCAGAAAATTGCCAAAACCGGCGTGAAAAACCCGCTGTTTTTGTTCGATGAAATCGACAAGATGGGTATGGATCATCGCGGTGACCCCGCCTCGGCCCTTTTGGAAGTATTAGATCCAGAGCAAAACAATAAATTTAATGACCACTATTTAGAGGTGGATTACGACCTCTCCGATGTGATGTTTGTGTGTACTTCCAACACCATGAACATCCCCGGGCCGTTGCTGGATCGCATGGAGGTGATCCGTATTCCCGGCTATACAGAGGATGAAAAGCTCAACATCGCCATGCGCTATTTGTTGCCCAAACAACGCAAAAACTGTGGACTGCGCGATGATGAATTAAAGGTGGAAGAGAGCGCCCTGCGGGACATTATCCGCTTTTATACCCGTGAGGCCGGTGTGCGCAGTTTGGATCGAGAAATTGCCAAGCTGTGCCGCAAGGTAGTGACCGAAAATGTTAAGTCTAAAAAGAGCGCGCCTAGAGTACTCACGTCAGAACACCTGGAGCATTACCTGGGCGTTAAAAAGACCGATTATGGCCGCGCCGATACTGAAGACCGCATCGGCCAGGTTACAGGCCTTGCCTGGACCCAGGTGGGTGGAGAGCTGCTAACCATCGAGATCGCCTCGGTGCGCGGCAAAGGCCGATTGGTAAAAACCGGCTCCCTGGGCGATGTTATGCAGGAGTCCATACAGGCGGCATTTACGGTTGTTCGCTCGCGGGCGAAAGTACTGGGTATTGCCCCTGATGCGACGGAAAAACATGACATCCATATTCACGTCCCCGAAGGCGCTACCCCTAAGGATGGTCCATCGGCAGGTATCGCTATGTGCACCGCCCTAGTGTCGGCGTTAACCCGTATTCCGGTGCGTGCCGATGTAGCCATGACGGGGGAGATCACCCTGCGCGGGCAGGTATTGAAGATCGGTGGGTTGAAAGAAAAATTATTGGCGGCCCACCGCGGGGGGATTAGAACGGTGTTGATTCCAGGCGACAACGAAGCCGATTTACGGGAAATTCCCGATAACATCAAGGCGGATCTCATCATCAAACCTGTGCGTCACATTGAAGAGGTATTAGCGGTAGCCTTAACCCATGCACCCGCTGGGTTTAGTGATGATGAATTCGCAGCCTTAGAGAGCAAGGCGTTCGATTTACCCAAAGATTCCCCCGGCATAAGTACCCACTAACCGGCTAAATGAGGCGCCGTTTCGGATTTCCTTGAGAGTTTTCTTGACCGGTCTGGCGCCTGTTGGTATAAATCGCAACCTCCTTGGATCTAACTAAGGCTCGGGGTTGTTGTACATATTCATTGTTGAGTTGTAAGACTGAAGAATTTTTAACCATTACGTACCTAATAATAAGAGGGGTTGTTACGTGAATAAGTCCGAATTAATCGATGCCATTGCTGCTTCTGCAGATATTTCTAAGGCCGCTGCTAGCCGTGCATTGGACGCGGTAACTGAGTCCATCATGGGCGCATTAAAAAAGGGTGATCAAGTTGCTTTAGTGGGCTTTGGAACCTTTGCTGTAAAAGAGCGTGCTGCACGTACGGGCCGCAATCCTCAAACCGGAGCACCTATCGACATAGCGGCTGCCAAAATCCCTTCCTTTAAACCAGGTAAGGCGTTGAAAGACGCAGTCAATTAATTCATTTGCCGCCGCAAGGCGGTGGTGGATGTCAAAAGGGCGCATTGATGCGCCTTTTTATTGTCGGTAAATCGAAAATGCTCTGTTGGAATTTCCCTCTATGATCCAAGACCTTCGTGAAAATTTAAAAGGCACCGTGGCAGTCGTAATTGGTGCGGTAGTTCTGTTAGCCATGATAGTAACGGGACAAGAGGTTTCTAAAACCTCGTTTACCGACACTGTGGCGAGTGTGAATGGTGATGATATCTCACTGAAGGATCTGCGCCGCGCCATGACCCAGGAGAAAATCCGCCTAAAGAACCAGTTTGGTATGCCTGATGACGCAGAGCAGCTCAAAGACGAAAACCTCAAGCAACCGGCGCTCACCAGCCTTATGCGCCAGCGCGCTGTGATCCAAGCGGCCCAGCGTGCGGGAATGGGCGTGTCGGAAGTGGTCGTTAAAGATCAAATCAAGCAGGCCTTTACACAAGATAAACAATTTAACGCCCAGGGTTTTAACGCCTACCTGGCCAATTTCGGTTTCACCCAAGCGACTTTGCTGCAGCAAGAATCGGAAACCTACATAGTGCGCCAGCTGCTCAGCGGGCTCAGCGACACAGCCTTTATCACCCAGCAGGATGTTGAGTTGTTAGCGGGTATTGTCGGCCAGAAGCGCTCCTTTAGCGCCGTTACCATTCCTAAAGAGAAGGCCGCAAAAGTCACCCCTACTGAAGAGGAGATTGCTCAGTACTACCAGGATAATCAAAGCAGTTTTAGTGAGCCAGAGAAGGTCTCCTTGCAATACCTTGAGGTATCTGTGGCTCAGTTGGCGAAGAGCCAGGCGGTGACTGAGGAAGAAATCAAAGCGGCTTTTGATAAAGAACTGGCTGAATTTAAATCTGAGCCTGAGTTGAGTATTGCCCATATCCTGATTGAGGCAGGTAAAAACAGCGCCGAGAGTGATGCCAAAATCGCTCAGGTACAAGCCAAGATCAATGCGGGGGAGGCCTTTGACGCCTTGGCCAAAACCTATTCCGACGACCTGGGCTCCAAAGAACTCGGTGGTGACCTGGGTGTTATGACGGGCGATAGTTTTCCTGCCGAATTTAAAACGGCTGTTGCGGCATTAAAAGAGGGCCAGGTTTCTGGGCCACTTAAATCCAGCGCTGGGACTCATTTTGTTAAATTGGTGAAGAAAACCCAGCTTGTGCCGCCAACCCTTGAAGGTCGCCGCTCAGCCCTCGCCCAGCAGCTTGCTACCGATAAAGCCGCCGAGAAATTTGTCGATCAAATTAAATCCTTAGAAGAAGCTACCTTTGGTAAAAGCGATTTAGCCAGCGCTGCTACCGCGCTAGGCCTAAATATCCAAGAGACCGAGCTGTTTGCCAAAACAGGTGCTGCCGGTATTACCTCAGAGCCACTAGTGTTAGAAGCCGCCTTTGCCAAGGATGTGCTTGAGCAGGGCCAAATTAGTAAGGTTTTAGAATTGCCCCAGGAGCGCGCTGTGGTAGTGCGTTTAAAAGAGCATAAACCCAGCCATGTGAAAGCTTTGGCCGAAGTGCGCGGTGCGATTGTGGAGACATTAGTGCAACAGAAAACCGCAGCGCAATTACAGCAGCTGGCTAAGGCCCTGAGCGATAAGCTGCGTGCGGGTGCAAAACCTGAAGATGCCGCTAAAGAACTCGGCTACACCTTCGCACAATTTGAGAAGCAGGATCGCTTTAAATCCACGGCTGATCGAGAGATTCTGCAATACGCCTTTGGTATGGTGCGCCCAGCTGCCCAGCCACAGGTGGAAAATTTTGCTACGCGTAGCGGCGGTCAAGTGGTGATTAGCCTAACGGCTGCCACCAACGGTACGGTTGCCGATCTTGAGGCTCAGCAATTGGCCGGTATTAAATCCCAGGTTGTGCAACAAAAAAGCACCGATGATATAGCCGCCTATGAAGGCGCACATTTTTCAGCCGCAAAAGTAAAAATGTAATTTAAAGAAGTAGTCCACATTAAAGCCCAACTCATATACCTGGGTTGGGCTTTTTTATTTTTACCCCTGGAGTTGTACCCATGTCAGTGGCCTCGCCCCTAATTGTTGCGCTGGATTACGCCGATGCAAAAGCGGCCTACGCTTTGGCCGAACGGTTAGACCCCCGATATTGTCGTGTGAAGGTGGGTAAGGAACTGTTTACCGCCGCTGGCCCCCAGGCAGTGGAAACCCTACAGGCCAAGGGTTTTGAATGTTTTTTGGATCTTAAATTTCACGATATACCGGCAACTGTCGCCAAGGCGGTGGCTGCGGCGGCGCAACTGGGTGTTTGGATGGTGAATGTACACGCCAGCGGCGGCTTGCCCATGATGCAGGAGGCCAAAGCTGCCTTGGGAAAATTCTCTTCACCGCCGCTTCTCATCGCCGTGACAGTGTTAACCAGCATGTCTCAAGAGGTATTTGCGCAGACAGGCTTTGCAGGGGCCATCGCCGATCGGGTGAGTTTTTTAGCACGCCTTGCTGCTGAGGCGGGGCTTGATGGGGTGGTGTGTTCTGCCTTGGAAGCCCGTGCGATTAAACAACAGGCGGGTGCTGCGTTGTTGGCGGTGACTCCCGGCATTCGGCCATTGGGCGCTGATAACCAGGATCAGTCCCGGGTGCTTACACCCAGCGCCGCCCTTGAGGCGGGCAGTGATTACTTGGTGGTTGGGCGGCCCATCACCCAAGCGGCCGACCCGGCACAGGCCTGTTATGAGCTTTACCAATCCCTTAATCTGGATGCGTAAGCGCCTGCTGATATTTGCAGGCGTGGGTATTTTGAATGCGTCGCGGGCATAGGGCCTGCAACCTATACGGCAGGAAGCACTTGAGTGTTTTTTCCATTTTTCCGCGTGCAAATTTGGTCAGCAGATTAATTCACGAAAAGTCCACTTATTAAGGCTTGTTTATGATCCCTGTAATTACAATTGACGGCCCCAGTGGCGCAGGCAAGGGTACAGTGAGCCGTTTAGTGGCGGAGCGTTTGGGGTTTACCATTTTAGATAGCGGCGCCCTATACCGTTTGACTGCGCTAGCGGCCATGGGGCAGGGAGTGGATCTGGCAGACCAACACGGCCTCGCCGCTTTGGCGCGCACCCTGGATATTGAATTCTCCCTGCGCAATGGGCAGGTCGTTATCCTCTTGGCTGGCCGAGAGGTTACTGATGCTATCCGAGCTGAAGATGTGGGCATGGGCGCCTCAAAGGTTGCGGCTTTACCTGCCGTACGGGAGGCTTTATTGCAGCGCCAGAGGGATTTTCGCCAGTTGCCGGGCCTTATTGCCGATGGCCGGGATATGGGGACGGTGGTATTCCCTGATGCACCATTAAAAATATTTTTAACCGCCAGCCCTGCGGTGCGAGCAAAGCGCCGCTACGACCAATTACAGCAGCAGGGCCTCACAGCTGACCTTGAGCAAATAACCGCTGATATAGAAAAGCGTGATGCCCAGGATGCCCAGCGTGCGGTTGCGCCCCTGCGGCCTGCTGATGACGCCAAGTTGCTCGATAGCACCGCCCTGTCCATCCAGGAGGTATTGGATGCGATTCTGCAGTATTGGCGGGAGGTGCAAGCCTAATGCTGCGCTTCCTGGTTTGGCTTAAACGCCTGTTTGTATTGCTCTGGTTGTTGGTGTTGGTGTTTTTGAGTGCCGCTATTACCGCTGACAACCCGCAATTAATCACCCTGCATTTATTCGGCAAAGTCTACGAGGCCAGCGCCGGCTTCATTTTTATGGTGTCCTTGGGGGTTGGCGCATTGTTGGGGATTATCCTGTTGTTGCCCAGATTGTGGCTACTGCAGCGCAAGGTGCGTAAGTTGCTTAAGCGCCTTGAGCAGGCTAACGATCACCCCGCGCGCTAGATATTCTTTTCGCAGCACTTCATCAGTGTTCTTAAAGCAAAGTATTTGCGGTCATTGGCAAATAGTCGTTGATATCCCTCCTATAGTTTGGTAGTTTCCCCGCGCCTTTTTTGCCTGTGCAAATGGGCTTAGGAGCGTGCGCCAACCAGTTACCGGCGGCGCTCTTGTTTCATTAACCGGCCCGCTGACTGGTAAAGCGGCAGGCAGATGTTTGCATCCGCCATAAGCTAAATAAACATAGGTAATGTAATGAGCGAGAGTTTTGCAGAGTTATTTGAAGAGAGCCTAAAAACCGTCGATATGGTTCCAGGCAGCATAGTTACTGGTGTTGTTATTGATATCGACAGCGATTGGGTAACTGTACACGCAGGCCTTAAATCCGAAGGCGTTATTCCTGCGGAGCAATTCTACGATGAGAACGGCAAGTTAACCCTGAGCATCGGTGACGAAGTCCAAGTGGCTTTGGAAACCGTCGAAGACGGTTTTGGTGAAACTCGTCTTTCTCGTGAAAAAGCCAAGCGCGCAGAGTCTTGGAAAGTACTTGAATCCGCCCACGCCGCTGAAGAAGTGGTTAAAGGTATTATCAATGGTAAGGTTAAAGGCGGCTTCACTGTGGATGTTGCCGGTATTCGCGCCTTCTTACCTGGCTCTTTAGTGGATGTGCGCCCAGTGCGCGAAACTACCCATCTAGAGGGCAAAGAGCTTGAATTTAAAGTTATTAAGCTCGACCAAAAACGCAATAACGTAGTGGTCTCTCGCCGCGCGGTTATGGAGCAAGCCAACTCCGACGAGCGTGATGAGTTGCTGGCTACCCTGCAAGAAGGTATGGCGGTTAAGGGTGTGGTTAAAAACCTCACCGATTACGGTGCCTTCGTTGACCTGGGCGGCGTAGACGGCCTGTTGCACATTACCGACATGGCTTGGAAGCGTATTAAACACCCAAGCGAAATCGTTACTGTTGGTGATGAAATCGAAGTTAAAGTTCTTAAGTTTGACCGTGAGCGCAACCGTGTATCTTTAGGTCTTAAACAATTGGGCGACGATCCATGGGCTGCTATCACCCAGCGTTACCCAGAAGGTGCCAAGGTTAAAGCGCGCATTACCAACCTTACTGACTACGGCTGTTTCGCTGAAATCGAAACCGGTGTTGAAGGTCTGGTGCACGTTTCTGAAATGGATTGGACCAACAAAAACATTCACCCCAGCAAAGTTGTGCAGTTAGGCGACGAAGTTGAAGTGATGATTTTGGACATCGACGAAGAGCGTCGCCGTATTTCCCTTGGTATCAAACAATGCCAAGAAAACCCCTGGGATGCGTTCTCCAAGCAGTTTGCTAAAGGCGATAAAATCTCCGGCAAAATCAAATCCATCACTGACTTCGGTATCTTTATCGGTCTTGATGGCGGCATCGACGGTTTGGTGCATCTGTCTGATATTTCTTGGAATGAAACTGGCGAAGAAGCCGTGCGTAAATTCAAGAAAGGCGACGAGTTGGAAACCGTTGTATTGGCCATTGACCCAGAGCGCGAGCGTATCTCCTTAGGTATTAAGCAGCTTGAGCAAGATCCATTTACTGTTTACGTAGGCACCTACGACAAAGGCAGCATCGTTAAGGGTACTGTTAAAGAAGTAGACGCTAAGGGCGCAGTAATTGTTCTGGCTGATGATGTTGAAGGCACTTTAAAAGCCTCTGACCTAAGCCGTGAAAAAGTTGAAGACGCGCGCAATGTGCTCAAAGAAGGTGATGTAGTTGAAGCTAAGATCACCAACGTTGATCGTAAAAACCGCACTATTATTCTTTCTGTAAAAGCGAAAGATGTTGATGACGAGAAGAGCTCTATTAAAGATCTTAAACAATCCGAGCAAGTGGCCCCGGCTACCATCGGTGATTTGATCAAAGCTCAGATCGAAAGCCAACAAAACAACTAATTGTCGTGTTTAAAAAGGCGGCCTTTGGGCCGCTTTTTTTTTCGCCTGTTGTTTTTATGCCGTTTTCCTGTCTGTCCAATTTAAAAAAATGAACCCATTTAAAATAGTTTCGCCAAGAGTACGGGTATGGCTGTTTCCACCCGCAATATGCGCGCACCCAATTGCACTTGGCTAAAACCCAACTCTTTAAAAAGCGCTACTTCACTGTCCACAAACCCCCCTTCTGGCCCAACAGCCACTAAAGACTGGCCATCCGCTAAACCTGTTGCGCGCGGCGCATCACCTGGGTGGGCGATAATTTTATTGAGGCATTGGCTGCTGAGTGCTGGCAATAAAGTGTGGGCAAATTCCCGCCAATTGGGGCATAAAATTACCCCGGGTACTTGGGTGGCTTTGGCTTGTTCAAGGCCGATTTCTAATTGTTCTTGGATCGCCGCTGGTTTTAATAGGGGCGTTTGCCAAAAACTTTTTTCCACCCGCTCACTGGCGATCAACAATAATTTTTCCACGCCCATGGTGGCGATAGTTTGCAGGCTGCGCTGTAACATGCGCGGGCGCGGCAGGCCTAAAATTAAACTGCAAGGGAGCGCGGGTGGTGGTGGTTGTTGATTGCCCAATAAACGCAACTGGACAAATTCGGAATTTATAGCCTCCACTACGGCTTGATCCAACCAAGAATTTTTAAGGCCGACATTAATGAGTTTCCCCGGTATAACTTTTAGCACATTATTTAAATGCTCAAGTTTTGGGCCGCGCAGAGTGACGGTACCGGTGGGGTTTAAATCATCCGGGTTTAATAGCAAGATATTCATAGGAATGGCCGCGTATTCGGCTAAGTAGGGCAGGGCGGTGTTGATGGCGAAATGGCGTTCCCGACAGGAATCGAACCTGTATCTAAGCCTTAGGAGGGCCTCGTTTTATCCATTAAACTACGGGAACATAAACAGCGCTGGAGGGCGGTAATTCTACCAATAACTCTGCCCGCTGCACTAGGGAGTGTTGCTCACCAAGTGCAGCTGCATTAGAAAATCCCAGTGCTGAAAGTTTATTGTGGCAGTTGAGCTAATAAATCCAGAGCTTGTTGCTCAGCATTGCCCACATAAGTGCTTGGCGTAAGTGCTTTTAATTGCGCTTTGGCGGTGGGCGGAATATCTAATTGTTCAACAAACGACTGCATAATCGCTTGGGTTATTTTTTGCCCGCGGGTAAGTGCTTTGAGTTTTTCATAGGGCTCTTCAATAGCGAAGCGGCGCATAACCGTTTGAATAGGCTCTGCCATAACCTCCCAGGCCGAATCTAAATCGGCTGCAATAACAGGGGTATTAATTTCCAGCTTGCGAATGCCCTTGAGCGCGGATGCGTAAGCGATTTCGCAATAGCCAAAACCTACACCCATGTTGCGCAAAACGGTTGAATCCGTGAGATCCCGCTGCCAGCGGGAAATAGGCAGTTTTGCCGCCATATGCAACATGACCGCATTGGCAAGGCCTAAATTGCCCTCTGAATTTTCAAAATCGATGGGGTTTACTTTGTGTGGCATAGTGGAGGAACCCACTTCGCCTGCAATGGTTTTTTGCTTGAAATAACCCAGCGAAATATAACCCCAAATATCTCGGTTAAAATCAATTAAGATAGTGTTAAAGCGGGCGATGACATCAAAGAGCTCAGCAATATAATCGTGGGGTTCAATTTGCGTGGTGTAGGGGTTAAAGGTTAGGCCGAGGGATTCGATAAAGTGTTGAGCTTGCGCCTGCCAATTAATATCGGGATAGGCAGATAAGTGCGCGTTGTAATTGCCAACCGCGCCATTAATTTTACCCAACAGCTGTACCTGTTTTATCTGCGTAATTTGTCGAGCTAAACGATAGGCCACATTGGCCATTTCTTTACCCACAGTGGTGGGGGAAGCCGTTTGTCCATGGGTGCGCGATAACATGGGCACAGCTGCGTACTCTTTTGCCATGGCGGCAATTGCGTGCACAATCTCCTGCATGGCGGGCAGCAACACCTGATCACGGCCTGCTTTTAACATCAAGCCATGGCTTAAATTATTGATATCTTCGCTGGTGCAGGCAAAGTGCACAAACTCATTGATGGCTTCTAATTCGCTATTGCCCTTAAAAGCTTCTTTAATAAAATATTCCACCGCTTTTACATCGTGGTTGGTTGTT
>DAOQGS010000069.1:0-10600 GCA_035338675.1 Cellvibrionaceae bacterium | reverse complement strand
GGGAGGCCATTTTTCCATCTGGCGCGGGGGTTTTACACAATTCTACGAAGAGCCAAAAAAGGCGAGTTTAACCCGCCTTTTTATAAACCTAACCTTCCGCCAATGCCTGTTTTTGCAGCTCAATTAAATCCGCAATTCCCGCCTTGCCCAAGCTCAACATACTGTGCAATTGCGCCTCACTAAACGCGCCGTGCTCCGCCGTACCTTGAATTTCAATTATGCCGCCCGCTTCGTTCATCACTAAATTTAAATCCGTATCAGCGGCGGAGTCTTCTAAATAATCTAAATCCAACACCGGCTCACCCTGGTACACACCCACACTCACCGCCGCCACAATACCCAGCAATGGGTCGGTTTTTAATTGGCCTTTGCGCTGTAAAAAATTTAACGCATCCACCATGGCCACGCAGGCACCGGTGATTGACGCCGTGCGGGTGCCGCCGTCGGCTTGGATCACATCACAATCCACCACCAGGGTGTATTCACCAAGTTTTTTTAAATCCACCGCCGCCCGCAGGGCGCGGCCAATTAAACGCTGAATTTCCAGGGTGCGACCACCCTGTTTGCCACGGGCCGCTTCGCGGTCCATACGGCTGCCGGTAGAGCGAGGCAACATGCCGTATTCCGCCGTTAACCAGCCCTGCCCCGTGCCCTTTAAAAAACGCGGCACCCCCTCAGTTACCGAGACATTACACAGCACCTGGGTATCGCCAAAACACACCAACACCGAGCCTTCAGCGTGTTTGGTGTAATTGCGAGTGATGCTGATGGGGCGCAATTGGTGGCTGGCGCGGCCGCTGGGTCGTTGCATGAATCATTCAAGCCTTAAACAAATGGGCGGGCATTATAGCCAGTTGGCGGTGAAGTTTTGCCCTCAATTTGCCGTGTTTAACATTGACCGGACCACCCTGGGGCAAAGCGTCTAATGCTAGACTCCACCCCACATGGCCCCGCTCACTCCGGCGCGACGGCCTTAACCGGTTTGCGCCGGTTATACAACTCGCAGCCTGGATGCAGCGCAGCGAAATCCGGGGTTCTGCCGCATCCAGGCTACCGATCATCAAACCTATTAACAATTTAACCCAAGAGACCCGCCTATGCCGCGCAGCATGACCGGCTTTGCCCGCATCGAAGAACAACAGCCCTGGGGCCAAATTATTTGTGAAATCCGCAGCGTTAACCACCGCTATTTAGAGCCCTCCATTCGTATGCCGGATTTGCTCAGGCGCTTAGAAATCCCCCTGCGAGACCAACTGCGCAGCCAATTAAATCGCGGCAAAGTGGAGGCCTCAATTTTTATTAAATGGGATGACAGCGCCAACCAAGCGGTGAACCTAGACGCCGCCCGCAACCTGATTGACCTCGCCCAATCCCTAAGCCAACACATACTCCACCCCGCCCCCATTAACCCGCTGGAAGTATTGCGCTGGCCCGGTGTATTACAAACCCCAAGCCTGGACCAAGACGCCCTAGATACCGCCGTATTAAATGTATTTAACCGCACCTTAAGCGAGCTGCAGGCCAACCGCAGCCGCGAAGGCGCTGAACTAGCCCAATTAATTGAACAGCGCCTGGTGCAGATTCAAACCGGCGTAAACCAAGTAAAAGAATTCCTACCCAAACTCCAGCAAACCCAACAGGAAAAACTCACCGCTAAACTGGCCGCCCTAGCCGTAGAAATAGACCGCGAGCGCCTAGCCCAGGAATTAGTGTATTTAGCGCAAAAAACCGACGTGGCCGAAGAATTAGACCGCCTGGAAACCCACCTCATCGAAGTGCGCCACTGCCTAAAACAAAAAGAACCGGTGGGGCGTAAATTGGATTTTTTAATGCAGGAATTAAATCGCGAAGCCAATACGCTCTCGTCTAAATCCAGCGCCAGTGAAACCACCCAAATTGCCGTGGAATTAAAAGTGTTGATCGAACAGATGCGCGAGCAGGTGCAGAATATTGAGTGATAATTCATGCAATTTCATGAAGTAAAATTTTACATACAAATCAATAACTTAATTAATTTTTAGATTTCACAAGATTTCAGAATACCTCTCATGATTGCAAGTTAGTGGTGGCAGAATAGGTGGCAGATTTCAAAGTTTCGTGTAAGCTTGAAAAACCTGCCACCACTTAGCTGAAAGCCATGAACGACGCACAATTAAAAGCCAAACTTAAATCAGGTCAACCAGGTAAATTCACAGTTGATCGCGGTCTCTACTTCCGTGTAAGTGAAGAAGGCAACGGATTCTGGATGCTGCGCTACAGCATCAATGACAAAAGACGGGAATTCGTTTTTGCTCGCTATGGTCGCCCACCAGAAGGCATGACACTTGCCGAGGCTCGGTTAGAGTCCGCACGCTTGCGCTCACTGGTCAATCAGGGCATAGATCCTGCTGCCGAAAAAAAGCGCTCTCAGCTCATCACACTCAAAACAGTTAATGATGTCGCTCACGATTGGATTGGGGAGTGTCGCAAGCGCCTGGAAAACCCTCACATACCTGAGCGGGTGTATCGCAATGACATTTCTCCCGCCATCGGCGAGCTCAACATTGATCGTGTCACAGCGTTGGATGTGCTCGGAATTATTCGCAAGATTAATGAAAGCGGCCGCCCGACTATCGCCAATGACGCCCTTCACTATTGCAAACAAATTTTTAACCACGGCATCAAATTAGGCCTACTCCAAACAAATCCGTCACTTGCTTTTAGCATTAAAGATGCAGGCGGAATTGAGCAATCAAGAGATCGCGCACTAACAGTCGATGAACTAAGAGTTGTCTTCCGCGTGTTTCGGGAGCATGCCGATGTTTTCACGCGCGAGAATTATTTGTCCATGGCCATCTTGGTGATATTGGGAGTGCGCAAAGGAGAGCTAATTGCTGCAACTTGGGACGAATTTGATTTCACTGCAAAAACTTGGCACCTACCTCCAGGGCGTACAAAAACAAGTGCTGAAATCATTATCCCGCTACCCGACCAAGTGATCACTTGGCTGCATGAGCTCAAGATTAGGTCAGTAAACTCTGCATACGTATTTCCTGCACGGCGGGCGAGCAAGCGCAGAGAATATATTTCTGACGACACTCTTAATCACGCGCTGGCAAAACTATTTGGATTGAAAGTGGATGCGAAGAAAAAACCTCTACCGAATTATCTTGGTGAGGCAGGAATAGAACATTTTGTTGTTCACGACTTACGTAGAACGTGTAGAAGCCTTCTGGCTGCGAATGGCATTCCGAGTCACATCGCAGAACGTTGCCTTAATCATAAATTGCGCGGCGTGGAAGGTATTTATGATCGATATGATTACATGGATGAACGTCGCAAAGCACTGGCAATTATTGCAGACCAACTTGCACCATTGGTTGAGGCATGACAAGTCATCTCAAGCCTAACTCTTTTAGAAGGACTGAAACGCGTTGAGGGCTTATTGAGAGCTCATCAGCGATGGCAACGGCTTTTATTTTCCCGATCTTTTTTATTTGTTTATTTGCTATTTTCTTAATTTTTTCTCGCAATAAATCATTTTTTGGAACAGTGCCAATTTGGGGGCCTCGCTTTTTAGGTGCAGAGTGAAGGACGTGATAGGATTCAAAACGTTGCACTATTCTTAACAGCAGTGCCCAGTCTTCAATGTCGCCTCTGGGGCAAAGCCAAATATTCACCGGATACTCTTCTGTAGATTCAATATCCTTTGCTGTGAATACCGGCGGACACTTCGGATCTAATCGTTTTCGGATTTTACCCAGCCAACTTACCCAATCTTTAGAATCGCGTGGCGAAACTCTACGAATATATTCATTCCAATATATGTACCTGTCTTTAAGGTAATCGAGAAATAATTGAGCATCCTCACGCCACTCTTTTCCTGATGGAATTGATATTTTAGTATTTTTTTTCAGCTGAAAAGGAGTCAAATCCTCGGCAAAAAAACTAGACCAATAATGTTTTCTAAAGTGCAATCTTTTTCTTCCAGATTTTGATGCAAGCCTTCGTTTTAACTCAGCAGAGTGCTCGTCATTACGGGACATAATTGCAGCATACAGACGACGCTGATCTCGCTGACGAAGCATCTTATCTTCTTGGTGCGCGACGCAATATTGAGTAGAACCTGGTTTTACCGCTCTCCAACACAAACAACATTCAAGAGTTGAATGAATGATCTTGGCAGTACGCTTAAACGCATAGGTTTTACAGAGCTGTAGAACTTCAGACAGATGCATTAAATAATTTTTATATTCTTCATTGTTCAGTGTCTGGCGATAGATGGTTATTCGGTGGATCTCTAACAAAAGTTCCTTGAACCCTCCAACTATAGCAACAACATCCAGTAAATATTTTGGGGGCTTGCTTTTACATTTCTGCAAAATTTTCAAATCTTGCATGAGATGCAAGATCATAGCATTGTCAATTGGATGGCGACGAATCGCATCACCAACAAAAATCTCGCCAACCTTTTCTTCCAACAGCAGTGACTGACCATCTTTGATAGCCCTTTTTCTAAGGGACTTGAGCTTCTTTTCGACTTTATCAATTTCAAGTTCAAGTTGGTTGTAATCAAGCATGTTTATGCCCGCTAATAAAATCAATAGAGTTTTGATTACATCAAATATATTCATGAATTCAGAACAAATCAAGAATGCTCATGCAATTTCGCACATATGCAGAGGATTCAATATGAACGCAAAGACTCAAATTATTCGCCCGGCAGCTCTGGCTAAACAGCTTAACGTATCACTCACAACTATTTGGCGCTGGCGCTTACAGGGCATCATTCCACAACCCGTAGTTCTGGGTTCACGCATCATTGGTTGGGATCAATCAACAATCGACGAATGGCTACAAAAGCTGAAAGACAAAATTGAAAAATCCGATAAAAAAGGAGGTGGTAAAAATGAATAAATATTCGCATCTTGACCAATCAACGAAACTAGCTATCGATTCATTTTTAAAAACAGCCATAAAAATGGCAAAAAGGTTTGACAAAAGCAATCCATCGGAAGACACACGGAACGAATACATGAAGATAGCAAAGCAACTACTTTTAAAAAAAGCAAAAAACAAGCAAAGCTTGTGGCAAGCCATAGCTGATACACGAAGCAAAAACACCTATTACAAACGGATTGCGGCTATTAGCTTCTATATTCTGCAGATTGGTTCAGAGTCAACAAAGACACTGATGAACGAATATTGCCCTATCGCTGATAACAACATAAAAAAAGCCGCCGTTGATGTGATGGAGCTTTTCAATATTATTGAAACTAGCCTTAAAATAACTTTTTCAAAAAGACTATCTAAGCGATCTGCGTTACTGGGACTGCCAAGCGATTGGATGGAACAAATTTGCAATTACAATGAAAATTCAAAATATCGAGATGCATTTTATGTTGCTGCATTAACGGGGTGTCGCCCGAGCGAACTAAAAAAAGGGATCGTGGCAACGTATAAATTGAGCTCTGATGGTGAGTCAGAGCTAACCTTCAAAATTTTTGGCTCAAAAGTTACTGCGGACTCGGGTCAAGAATGGCGAACAATAACCTATCGCAACCTCGAAATAATAGGGGCTTTCTCGAAGTTTCTTGCGTCTATAAAGGCAGAAGTGACGAAGAGAATACATATTGAAAGCCCGATCAATTTCACACAAGAAGTACGACGAATAGCAAAACATCTTTGGCCTGATCATAAGAGCCCAGTCACTGCATATTGTTTTCGCCATCAGTTTTCCGCAAACCTGAAAAGTTTGAAAATCGGTGACGATACTAGCAAAGCGCTCGGACATAGATCTACCAAAACACGGCGGCTTTACGGCACAGCATCTCAAGCAAGAGGAAGGCCGTTAGAAATTAGTATTTCATCGTCGCATGATCTAAAACAGCATCCCGCAAAAGGAAATGACGGAGTAGAGCCATGATCAAAAAAAGATCTAAGTTATCAAGAAGAGATTTAGATTTTATTGATAAATCAATAGAAATCTCTGATTCGCCAGCTTCGATAGAAAATGCAACTTTTATGTTTTTGCCATTTTGCCAGTTGGGATTTCCGCGCTCCTCAACTGAGGAGGTTTTCTTTACAAGAAGCTGTGGGAAAATGGAGATAAAAATTCACGATGGAACAAACGGAACTATCTCTAAAATTCCGTTTGGATCCGCGGCAAGATTAATTCTGGCTTATGTTTGTAGTCATGCCGTTCGATTCAAAACACCAGCTATAGAATTGGGAAATAGCGCCGCCGAATTCATGAGAAAAATTGGGCTAACATCATCGGGCGGCAAAAAAGGCAGCCTGACAAGCGTAAAGTCACAGCTCTTTAATATTCATGTTTGCCATATTGAAGTTAAATATGCAAACGGTAAAAAGATCATAATTTTCGATGGTCCAATTTTCAGGGACTGTCTAGCTGTTGCAAATTTTGAGAACGGCTGGAGAACTCATCTACATCTAAATGAAAATTTTTATGAAGTTCTTGTGGAGCAAAAAAACTGCCTGCCAATTGATTCCCGAGCAGTAACTGCTCTAAAGCGGTCCGCCTTAGCTATGGATATATATTTTATGCTTGCTGAAAGATTACATCGTGCCAAACAAAAACCATCGATACTTTATTGGAAAAATCTGCGTGATCAATTCGCTCATGAATATGCAGATAACGATAACGGTAAACGGAGTTTTAGACGAAATTTCATTGCCGCGCTTCGCAAAGTACTGATGGTTTACCCCGGTGCAAAAGTGAAATTGTGCTCAGGTGGTATAGAGATACAAAAATCACCGCCGCCTATCCCCAATAAAAAACTAGGCTCAACTAAAGCGCAATTTGTGGATAAGCCAAGTATTGATTGATCCATTCACGCAAATTTAATTACGACGGGTCGCAGAAGAAGGATTTTCTCCGACGTTGTTCGCGCAGAACTAGAAGAAACTTTACGCAGAATTAGGAACCCGCCACTACCTGTAAACAAACCTATAAATTTGTTTACCTATATACAACCTATATCTAGATGATTATTTGTTAATAAAAAATTCGACGACCAGACTTGCTGCAATTCATCTTTCACTACATCGTTTCGCATCACACCCAAAACATAATTAGTTTCAAGAAGTCTCTTTCCCTATTTGTGTCACAGGGCATCACCTATTGATTGAATTGTCATAATCATTTGTGTCCACTGATGCCTTGGAACCAAGGTCTCCTCGTGCCATGCTTGCAAACACGTCATCGCGGCGCACCCAAGCGTGGAACAACGCCGCCGCCAAATGCATCAGAACCGTGGCAAATAGCAGCAGCGCCAGCCAAGTATGAGCGCTGCGCAATACGGCATATATGGTGGGGTTATGGGGCGCGATGGCTGGTAGTACGAAACCACTGAACATCGTCACCGGATAACCGCCTGCCGACAGCATTGACCAGCCAACCAACGGCATGGCAAACATCAGCGTGTACAGCAACCAGTGTGAAGCCTTGGCCGCGAACACCTGCACGGTGGGCAGATCGGCAGGCAATGGCGGCGTGCCGTGGCGCAGGCGATTGATCAATCGCACAATCACTAACAACAAAATAGCGATGCCAAGCGGTTGATGGATGCTGATTAGCGTAGGACGCAAACCGAGCGACGTGACCATGCCGATGCCAACGAACAACATCGCCAAAATCATTAGTGCCATACTCCAGTGCAGAACGCGCGCTGTAAGGTTGAAATGGCGCGGATCAGGACGAGACTCTGCGTGGTTTAGGGAATCATGATTCTCAGTCACGTTCACGGTGTCATTCATGGAGAAGTCTCCTGTGAAGAGGCCTGACCGATGGCAGCGTCAGCTTTGCCGGTAGCTATATCATGCTGGCGACGATTGAATGAGACCGAATAGACAGCGGAGCGTGCTGCCAGCAATGGATCTTCAGAGCCATCTACGCCCGTTGGCAGTATTAGCGGATCGTAATTAATATCGCGGCACGCGCCGGTAGTTTGTGGCGATGAACTCTCGATCACCACACTGCCCACTGTCACTTTCCGGCGATCTTCCGGCCAGGTTTTCGATGGATCTGTAATCGAATCACCCGGTGCAGCTATTGTCACCACCATGTCCCAGCGCAAGGGTTCATGCGCGAGTCGCGCCATGAGATCTTCTGTAAGAAAGTTATCGTCGGCAGCCTCTCGCTCTTCAGGCGACATAGCCTCGAAGGCTGTCTGCGGCTGCATTGACCAGCGCACATGATGCTGCTCACCGGCAGGGTTGCTCAAGCGAAAGGTGTTGACGCTGTTGTATGTAGTATTCGCCCAACTGGTTGACCAAGGCGTGCTCTTGGCCCACTCCGCGAATCGCGCGAACTCCGGATGTGCCGCTGCAAACGCGGCCACTTTAGCGGGGTCGGGCTTGCCTGTTGCAGGATCGGGCGCATTGGCCGCTGTTTGCTCGTAGAACGCCTCAACCGACGATACCGCAAAAAATGGAAAGCTATTCATCGCCATGCGCCATTGCTGGCCGTCGTCGCTATTGAGTTGGAGTGCCATACTGCGCACGCGCGCCTTGTTGTCCAACCCGTAGGGCGAGCCGCCGCCAATCGACATGCGTCCGATAAACGGTGTGCGTACCGGCGCGAACAGGCGCGCGCTGGAGAGCTCAACGCCCTGGCCATTACCCTCAAAATAACCTGCCACGCACACGCCTTTGGCATGCGCGCGACGGAAACCGCGATGGACTTGTCCGTTGCTGGTCTCAATCGCATTGGTGAAAAGAGCCGGGGTAAGCTGGTCTGGCGTAAGCCACCCAGCCACCCACGCAAACGCGAGCGCGAGAGAGACAACGATGAGTGCAATAGCAAGGTGTGGAAGCCAGGTTATGCACCGCGATAATAGATTAGGGTTGGGTGTAGGGTTTTGCATGGACGTTTCTCATCTACAGCTTGATTGCATTATTAATCAGCTCACTTATCAACTGATTTTGTATTTGTCGCTTTACCGTTACTGCATAAAAATTTTCATATACGTTGGGCAAGGTTAGATAATTCACTAACTTACCTTGCTGTAATTCATCTTTCACTACAACGCCGGGCATCACTGCTAGGGCGCCTGTATCGCGAGCGAGTAGCCGCAGCATAGCCATGTCGTCAGCCTCGGCGACAATGCGTGGCTTGAACTGGTGTTGTGCACAAAAGCTATCGAATGCTGAGCGGACCGGGCTTTCGGTCACCGGTGCTACCCACTCGTGCTCCCTGTAGCGATTGGAAAATACTTTTCCCAAGGGCAAGTCCGGCGGGCCGACAATCGCCACCGGCTGACGCGCAAGTAATTGGCATTGCCACAATTCCTTATTGGTTCCCAGCACCTGAATATTGGTGAGCGCGAGATCGAACTCGTGGTTGGCAACCGCGTTAAGCAAATTGACTTGGCCGCGCGCATGCAAAATATATTTTGTATTTGGACGGCGAATCAGCGGCTCAATAAAACTCTCCACAAAGTTCCGCGACATAGTCGTTAACACACCAATTCTTACGGTGAGCAAATCCGGCTGTATTCCCTTGCTCAAAAGCGATTCCAGCTCCTCGCCGCGTTTGAAAATCTCCTCGGCATATACATACGCACTCTGCCCACTGTCAGTCAGGCGCAATTGGCGACCGTCGCGGATAAATAGCTCAACACCCATAGTCGATTCCAGATTGCGAATCTGCGCCGAGAGTGCGGATTGAGAGATATGCAAATTGACGGCAGTCTTGGTCAGGTTGCCCAACTTGGCTACGCGCCAAAAATAGTACAGGTGATGGTAGTTAAGTTTGCTCATAGCGCGCCAATCGTTCTATTTAAGTGAATGATATGTCGATAATTATGTATTTTACCTATGGATTAGGCTAGCCCAGAATGCCCCCACCTACACAAAAAGAAGGTGGAAGACATGACGATATTCGAGTTTGTCGCCGAGAACATGGCAATAGGAATTTGGGGCGTGCTCATGTTGCCACTGTTGATTTTGTGGCGCGCGGGCAGCGCCTGCACTTGGCCACTGGCAAAATCCGTGGGAGGCATCAACCTGTTATTGACGCTCGCTTTGTGGATAGCGGCGTTGCAAGGCCCTTTGGTTAACGGGGTGCTGCGCCTCGGTTTTTTGCAGGCCACCCTGTTGGTACTGGTGAGCTTTTTAGGCTGGATTATCTACCGCTATGCAGCCAGTAATTTTCGCGGCGATAGCGATGGACCTCGCTTCCTGCGCTGGCTCACCTTTACGCTGCTGGCGGTCCAGACCTTAATTCTGGTCGATCACCTGGTGCTCTTCTGGACCGCTTGGGTAGCGGTGAGCCTAAGCTTGCATCAACTACTGCTGTTTTATCCCAATCGCCCGCGTGCACTGCTGGCGGCACACAAAAAGTTCCTGATTGCACGCACTGCCGAGGCGTTACTGGCACTCAGCATCGGGCTTATCTACAGCCACTTTGGCAGCTTCTCGTTGTCTTTCACCATGGCAGCGATTGCGCAAATCCCTGCGGCGGATGTGCCTTGGCAACTCATGGTGGCCGGTGTTTGTTTGGCATTAGTTGCCCTACTTAAATGCGCCCAGTTGCCCCTGCATGGCTGGTTGATTCAGGTGGTGGAGTCACCTACGCCGGTATCGGCATTGCTGCACG
>DAOQGS010000068.1:0-10770 GCA_035338675.1 Cellvibrionaceae bacterium | reverse complement strand
AAAAGTTTTTAGTTATCGCGGCGCCGTGCAAAACCGGGATAAACCGTTCCAAACGGTGTGATCCCATTGAAATGCACACACAGGTGACCAACCAGAGAAATCAGCAGTGTCTATTTAACTGGCATCAACAGGCCTGGCTATATTTCTGCTTGCGATTCACACCATTAAACAAAGCCTTAATCGCCGCAGCAATAATATTTTTATCCACGCCCACACCAAAAAATGCCTTATCACCGCCCACTTTTACCTCCAAATAACACACCGCCTGGCTTTGTGAGCCAGTGGTTAAGGCGTGTTCATGGTAATCCACCACCTGAATACTCTGGCCGGTAAATTGGCTTAAAGCATTGGCGGCGGCATCTATAGGGCCATTGCCGGTACCGCTATAAACCACGGCTTCTTGGCGAAAAGCGCCGTGAATATCCACCCGCACAGGGTCATCACTGGCATTCACCGCTTTAATTTCATTGTAGTGATACACAAACGGTTTGGTTTGAGCAAAATATTCCTGCTCAAACAAAGCCACTATATCGCTACTTTTCACTTCCCGGCCGGTGTTATCACTCACCCGCTGCACAATAGCGCTAAATTCAATTTGCATCCGGCGCGGTAAATTAAAACCCGCTTCCTGCTGCAATAAAAAACTCACGCCGCCCTTGCCTGATTGGCTATTCACCCGCACTACCGCATCGTAACTCTTGCCCACATCCTGTGGGTCGATGGGCAAATAGGGCACTTCCCACACACTGCCAGGCTGTTGCTGGGCAAAGCCTTTTTTAATGGCATCTTGATGGGAGCCGGAAAATGCCGTAAACACCAATTCCCCGGCGTACGGATGGCGCGGATGCACCGGCAATTGTGTGCATTCTTCTACTAATTGCCGCACCTGATCCATATTGGAAAAATCCAACCCTGGATGAATCCCCTGGGAGTATAAATTCATCGCCAGGGTCACCAAATCCACATTGCCGGTGCGCTCCCCATTGCCAAATAAACAGCCTTCTACCCGGTCTGCTCCCGCCATAACGGCTAATTCCGCCGCTGCCACCGCCGTGCCGCGGTCATTATGCGGGTGCACGCTCAAAATAATACTGGCGCGATTGTCTAAATACCGGTGCATCCATTCAATTTGATCCGCGTAGGTATTGGGCGTGCCCATTTCCACCGTAGCGGGCAAATTGATAATCATTTTGCGCTCGGGCGTAGGCTGCCAAATTGCACTCACCGCGTCGCACACTTCTTTGGCAAATTCAATTTCAGTACCAGAAAATACCTCCGGCGAATATTGATACGTCCACTGGGTTTGCGGGTAACGGGCGGTAATCTCTTTCACCCAACGAGTGCCCTGCTCGGCAATGGCTTTCACCCCTGCTTGATCCGTGTTGTACACAATGCGGCGGAAGGCGGGCGCCACCGGATTGTACATATGCAGAATCACCTGCTTAGCCCCCGCCACAGAGGCTACGGTTTTTTCAATTAAATCCAAGCGCGCTTGTGTTAATACCTCAATCGTTACGTCTTGGGGAATATGCTTGCCCTCAATTAACAGGCGGGCAAAATCCCAGTCGATTTGCGATGCCGATGGAAAACCAATTTCAATTTCTTTAAAACCCATAGCCACCAAATGCTTAAAAAAACGCAATTTAGTCGTTACATTCATAGGGTCCATTAAGGCTTGGTTGCCATCGCGCAGATCCGTGCTCATCCAAATAGGCGCGCGCGTAATCTGTCGGTTGGGCCAAGTGCGATCGGGTAAGGCCACACCTTTAAACGGGCGATATTTTTCAGCTGGGTTTTTTAACATGGCGCTAGCTCCTCAATTAGGTTAAGAAGAGTATAGCGGCACGGCCGCGCATTTAACTTGCTTATTCGGCTTGAATCGGCGTAGATTTGGCAGTATAAATCCTCAATAATACATTATGAGCAATAATCTGCCATGGATAAATTTGATAAAGCCATATTAGCCACCCTGCAGCGCCAGGGCCGCATCAGCAACCAGGAGTTGGCCGACGCCATCGGCCTCTCCCCTTCCCCCTGCCTGCGCCGCCTGCGGGCATTGGAAGAAGCCGGTTTTATCGACAGCTACGGCGCCCGTTTAAATGGCCGCAAACTGGGCCTAACCCTCACCGCCTTTATTCAAATTAGCCTGGACCGCCACACGCCAGAGCGCTTTGCGGCGTTTGAAAAAAAGCTGACTAAATTGCCAGAGGTGCTCGAGTGCCATTTAATTACCGGCCAGCAGGCGGACTATTTATTAAAAGTGATTGTGAAAGACATGGATGCCTACCAGCATTTTTTGCTGAATAAACTTACCACGATTGAGGGCATTACCGGGGTGCATTCCTCGTTTGTACTCAAATCCCCGGTGCAGGATAATCATTTGCCCCTGGATTAAAAATGGAATAAAAGTAGCAGCGTCAGGTTAGCTCTGGATGCAAAGTGACAGAGGACAATAAAATATTACAGCAATTAAAGAGCGCCCATTATTGTGTCGCCCGGCGGATTTCGCTCAGGCGGGTTTTAACAAAATTTAGCAGGTCGTCCGGGTATAAAGGGCGAGAGAAATAATAGCCCTGCACCTGGTCAACCCCTAAATTCGCCAACACATTATAATCATCGCGGTTTTCAACACCTTCGGCAACCAAGGTTAAATTCAACTTTTTACCCAGCTCAATCGAGCTTGATAAAATCGTCAACTGTTGTGGGCGCTGGGATACGTTGTGCACCAGCGAGCGGTCCAGTTTTAATTCCGTGGCGGGCACGCGTGATAATTGTTGGGCATTGGCAAAGCCCGTCCCATAGTCATCAATGGCAATACTAAAACCTTTTAAACGCAAACGAGCAAGGGTGCGTATGGCGCAGGCTAATTCATTTAACAAAGCATTTTCGGTAATCTCGAAGATAATTTCCTGCGGCGGCACATCGTATTGTTTGGCTGTGGCAACAATCCAATCGGCCAAACCTTCGTCGGATACAGAATAAGGCGATAAATTAAATGCCAGATGAAAATGAAAACCCATCCGCTGCCATTTGCGTTTCTCCTCTAGGGCTAGAACAAATAACTTTTGCGTCAGTGCGCTAATCAGGCCTAAGCGCTCGGCCATAGGAATAAAAACCACTGGGGCAATTAAGCCTTTTTCAGGGTGTTGCCAGCGCGCCAGCGCCTCTACGCCACACAACAGTAGGCCTTGCACACTTAGCTTGGGCTGGTAGGCTAAAAAAATTTCGTTATTGTTAATTGCCTGGCTGAGTTCCAGGCCGGTTACGGCCATCTGAGCAGGATTAGGTGCAGGCACTAAATTATCGTAATTCAGTGCCTGCAGGGCGGTTAATAAATGTAAAAAGCTACACTGCAGCATCTCTGTTTGCAGGGGTTTTTTAAAAGTGCCCAGCACTCTTAGCCCCTCAGCTTCCGCCATGGTGCCAACACTTGCGATTAAAATAGGATCCTTGGCGCTTACGATAATAATATAGGGCGAGAGTTTATGCTGAGCTATGGCATGAATAAGTTCAACGCCATCCATAATAGGCATTTCTAAATCAATTAAAACCGCATCAATCGCATTGTTCTGCAATATATGCAGGGACTCCATACCATCGGCGGCCAAATAAATATGTTCGATGCCCAAGTTATTGCAATGCATCTGGGCAAACTGCCGCTGGGTGTTGCTGTCGTCGGCAATTAATATGTGTAGTTCAGCTAAAGATGTTTTCATAGTCAGCTCTCTAACACCTTAGCAATTTTAGATAGGGATAGGGTCTCTTTGGCGGCACCGAGGTTAATAGCTTCTTTAGGCATACCAAATACCACGCAGGATGCCTCGTCTTGTGCGATGGTGCGGGCGCCAGCCTGCCGCATGTCCAATAAACCGCGGGCGCCGTCATCGCCCATGCCCGTCATAATAATACCGGTGGCGTTGCGCCCAGCGGCCACTGCCGCAGAGCGAAATAACACGTCCACTGATGGGCAGTGGCGATTTACCGCCGGGCCGCGAAATACTTTTGCAATATATTGCGCACCAGAGCGTTGAATTTCTAAATGGTGGCCGCCGGGAGCTATCAGCACCCGGCCCGGAATTAACCTATCCCCCGAACTTGCCTCTTTTACTTCCACCGTGCAAATACTGTTTAAACGCTGGGCAAATGCGGCGGTAAATAATTCCGGCATGTGCTGCACAACTGCAATACCGGGTGCCGTGCGCGGCACACTCACTAATATTTCTTCTAGCGCTTGGGTGCCCCCGGTAGATGTACCTATTACGGTTATGCGATCTGTAGTGCTGGTTAATGCCACTAAATCAGCTACGACGGGCGGCTGTGCCACGGCTACAGGTTCGCGCTCCACTCTGTGCCGGGCCATGCGGGCTGTGGCCGCACCGCGCACAGTAGTCCACAATAATTGTTTAGCGGTGAGCAGAAAATCTTTTACGCCCAGTTGTGGTTTGGTAATTACGTCTATGGCGCCCGCGGCCAGGGCTTGCAGCGATAATTCGGTACCTTTTTTTGCCAGCGAAGAACAGATAATTATAGGCGTAGGGCGCTCTGCCATAATTTTACGTAAAAATGTCAAACCATCCATGCGCGGCATTTCTATATCCAAGACGATAACGTCCGGCCATTGGCCCTGCATTTTTTGTAGGGCAAATATTGGGTCCGGCGCCGCTGCATACACATTAATATCCGGCGCCTCATTGAGAATTTCCCGCAACACTTGCCGCATCACAGCGGAGTCGTCTACCACTAACACTTCTATGCCCATAGTTAAAGTCTCTTTGTGTTAATGCCAGCGGGCAGGGGATTAATAATTGGCATATTGTGGTGTTTCACAATCAACACACCTGAGCTTATATGCAATGTGACCGAGCGCGAGGTACGGCCACCTATGTCTATTCGGTTAGCGTTTAGCTGCTCAGCGGCCAACCATTGTTGCGCATAAATGACATTATTTTTACCTACATCAAAATGAGTAATGGTATCGCTGCCGCCAAATAGACCCAGCTGAAATTCAGTCAGTGGCGCCTGTGCTGACAGCGCCAGTTTCATCATCTCCAGGGCAGTATTCGCGTAGCGCCCAGCATTAACTTTTATATCTTTTAAACCGCGCGGCAGTGTTGGCAGAATAAAATGGCACATGCCGCCTAGTTTTAATTCAGGGTGCCACGCGGTGACGGATACACACGAGCCCAGCACAGTATAAATACTGTGGTATCTCGCGCCCACATACCACTCCCCCGGGTGGATATTTAAGCGCATATAATTAGGCGTCTTCGCCATATCATCACCAAGCTTTCTTTAAGCACGCTTATAAATAGCAGGCTTAATGGGTGAAAATTTGTTTGTTACACCATGTAGGCTTTCTGAATGACCGATAAATAAAATGCCATTTGGCTTTAACGTGCTCGCCACGCGATTTAATACTTGCTCTTTTACATCATTTTCAAAATAGATAAGAATATTGCGCAGAAATACCACATCAAATAAGCCCAACTCACGGGCGAACGGCACATTTAAATTGAGCGTAAAAAACTCAACCCGCTCGCGCAAATCCGCCACTACGCGCACAAACCCCTCCTGAGGGCCACTGCCCTTGCGGCAAAACCTACGCAAATAATGCTCGGGTATGTTTTTAACACGCAGATTGGGGTAAATACCTATTTTGGCGTGTTCAATCACCTGGCTGTTGACATCGGAGCAAAGCAGCTCCCAATTAGCCGCACAACGATCGGCAAGCAACATAGCGATACTATAGGGCTCTTCACCGGTTGAAGCCGCCGCGCTCCAAATACGCAAGGTATCGCGGGGTTTAAACTGTGGCAAAATATCGTTAGCCAAATAATCAAAATGTTTTTGCTCGCGGAAAAAATAGGTTTCATTGGTGGTCATCAACTCAAGGGCCAGATTTAACTCTTGGCTGCCTTTTTTACTGACGATAAAACAATAATATTCGTGATAGCTATTGAGCTTGTGGGCGCTGAGCCTTTTCCACAAGCGGTTCATCAACAAAGCCTTTTTCGACATAGGCAAAAATATGCCTATTCGTTCCAAAATTAATTTCTGGAAGGCCATAAATTCCTGATCAGAAGGCATTATATGGGCTTTTTCTAGCAACATGGCACCCTCATGGTACGAGCATATTGGTCTAATGCAAGATGCATAAGCCGCCAGGTTGTATGTGAAAAAACTAATTTCATGCCAATAGCTTACACAGATCGCTTAATCAAAACGGCCAAAGTGGCGGTCAGCGTCATCCTCTAGTGCGTAGGCGGATTTTGTTTTAACCGCCAGGGGTTTAGCTCCGGTCATTTTATTTTTGAGTGCGCGAGAACCATGAGCTAATTCATGGTGGCGGTCGTTCGCTAATTTAAAATAAGCCATAGCCTCCTGCAGGCGCATAGCTTGGGCGGTCATTTCTTCCGCCGTTGAACTGAGCTCCTCCGAGGCGGCGGCATTTTGCTGCATGGTTTGATTCACCTGCCCCATAGCGGCATTAATTTGATTGACCCCGGTAGTTTGCTCAGTTGAGGCAGCGGCAATTTCCTGCACTAAATCCGCTGTTTTACGAATCGACGGCACAATATCCTGTAATAAAACCCCAGCAAGTTCCGCCCGCTTCACGCTGTCGGTAGCCAGCTGGCCAATTTCTTGTGAAGCCACTTGACTGCGCTCAGCTAATTTGCGCACCTCTGACGCTACCACGGCAAAACCGCGGCCATGCTCCCCCGCTCTACCCGCTTCAATTGCGGCATTTAATGCGAGCAAATTGGTTTGATAGGCAATATCATCAATTACGCCTATGCGCTCGGCTATTTTTTGCATAGCCGCAACCGTTGCCGCTACGGCCTCGCCACCGCTGACGGCATCGCGGGCCGATTTTTGTGCCATGCCGTCGGTTACGCTGGCATTTTCATTATTTTGTAAAATTGACGCCGACATCTGTTCCATGGAAGCTGAGGTTTCTTCCACGCTCGCGGCTTGAATGGATGCACCTTTAGCTAGGGATTGTGCAGTGGCATTTACCTCTTCTGATGCGGATGCTAGCGCATCGGCGGAGCCGCGCACATCACTAATCACTTCAATTAAACGCTCGGTCATATTCTTAATGGCGGCCAGCATACTAGAATCGTCACCGGGCTTTAAATTTACCTGCACATTTAAATCACCATCGGCAACCCGCCCAACAATATCCACCGCATAGGCGGGCTCACCGCCCAACTGGCGCAACAAGCTGCGCGTAATAAAAAACCCTATAACCGCAATCGAGATTAATGTCAGGCTGGCAACTATTATGGACACTAGAGCGGCAGTTTTTTTACTGGCTAACGCACGATTTTTAGCATTTTCGGCGATCTGAATATTATATTGCATATGATCGTCCACGGCCTTTGAAGCGCCTTGAGCATCTTGCACAGATGCCTCCATTAAATCCCGAGCTTGATCTGTTTGATTTTTCTCAGACACAGCAATAATTGCAGGTATATGTTTTAGATAGCGCTCAAAGCTATCAGTCTCCGCTTTCAGAAGTTCTTTGTCCTTATCATCAGCAAGCATTGCTTCATAATCTTTAAAACCACTGCGCACGTTGGCAATAGCTTCATTCATCGTCTGTTCAATTTGTTTTGACTGGGATAGATCCGTGTTTAAGATATGCCTGTTCAGGCGAATACGAGTGCGGTAAATATCATTCTGTATTTTCGCCAGCAGGATCATACTGGGCAACACATTCTCATTGGTGTAGTTGGTTTCTTCAAACACCTTTTCAATTTGTATCTGCGCCGCCCCGGCAAGTATAAAAATACCTAACAATCCAGCACCTATTAAAAACATCATTTTTTTTGCAACGGTCATAATTGACTCCCTAATACTTAGGTGAAATAACTAAATACTATTTAGGAATCTCTGATAAATTAGAGTTTTTTAGAAACACACAGGGGCTTCCCCGTAGCTTCGTCGCGGGCTTTCTGCCCACGACGGCTCCCAAAATGCTAATTAATCAGAAGTTCTTTTAGTTAAAGTATCTATTCTGCTTCGATATACCCGCGCGAGCACAATTACATCCTCATACTATGAGCGCGGATATCGCGGTTAAACAATTTGAAATAAGTCATAGCTTCTTGCAAGCTAATTGCCTGGGTGCTCATTTCTTCGGAGGTGGCACTAAGCTCCTCAGAGGCAGCCGCATTTTGTTGTAGTGTTTGGTTAACCTGCGCTATGGCACTGTTAATCTGAGTTACGCCTGAATTTTGTTCATTGGAGGCGGCGGCAATTTCCTGTACTAAATCCGCAGTTTTGCGAATCGCAGGCACCATTTCATTTAACATTTTCCCCGCATGCTCTGCGCGTTTCACCGTATCTATGGCTAGGGTGCTAATTTCTTGTGCGGCAATTTGGCTGCGTTCGGCAAGTTTGCGCACTTCCGATGCTACCACCGCAAAACCGCGCCCATGTTCACCGGCCCGGCCTGCTTCTATGGCGGCATTTAATGCCAATAAATTAGTTTGATAGGCTATATCATCGACAACGCTAATGCGCTCGGCGATTTTTTGCATGGCGGCAATGGTGCTCATAACGGCTTCACCACCGGTGGCCGCATCCTGGGATGCCCGTTGCGCCATGCTATTGGTGGCTTTTGCATTGTCAGTATTTTGTGCAATGGATGCGGACATCTCTTCCATAGAGGCAGAGGTTTCCTCAACGCTGGCCGCTTGCACCGAAGCGCCCTTGGCCAAAGACTGCGCCGTCGCATTTACCTGCTCTGCAGCTGAAGATAATGCATCAGCAGAGCGCGAGACATCGCCGATAATATCAGCAAGGCGTTTTTGCATATTGGCCACACTGGCCAACAGCGAACCTTGATCGCCAGGTTTAAGCTGCACTTTGGTATTTAAATAACCTTCCGCTACTTGGGAGACAACCTGAGCCGTGTAAGCAGGCTCGCCGCCTAAAATAACAAACAGATCCCGAAAAATAACCGCCATCACACCGACTATCACCAGCGAAGCACATAAACATAGCAACACCAATAAGCGCAATGTATCCGCGTAAATCTGTTCGGTTTTTTGGTTGGATTCGCGCAAATACTGTGCAAAACCTGCCGAGGTCGCAGCTGCCAGCGCCTCCATTTGTTTGCTGGCTTCGCGATCCATGCCGCTGACTAATTTATCGACTAATTTACCTGTATTCGCATCGTTTTGATCGAACTTCTTGAGCGCATCGCGATAATTAACGCCCAGCTGGCTGTGTTCTTTTAACAAACGCTCAACTTCTGCAGTATCCAGATGCTCCTCTTTTTGCATGGCAAGGGTTTTCTGCAAATGTTCCTGAACACCTTGCGCCGACTGGCCAAACCCTTCCAAATAACGGGCATATTGTTCCGGCGCGTTACCGCGAATTAAAATATTTTTCCACTCCTGCACTTGAGTTTTAAATTCAACAGCCGCGCCCTGCACCTCAGCTAAAATGCTCGAGCGCTTTAAAACGTGTACATTGGTCTCATTAACGACCGCATTAAATTGCCGCATCTGCACATAGGCGGAAACACCTAAGACGGATAGGCCCAACACAATTAAGGCGCTGAGCATAAGTATTTTTGCTTTTAACGTCATATTTTTTAACATGGTGTACCCCTTTTTTTATTGTAAGTCGGCCTCCACCAAATGGGCTAGCTCGCGAATTGATAAGGTATTATTGGCATCGAGCAGCACCACAAATTCATCATCGCGTTTGGCGATTCCCTGAATAAAATCAGCGCGAATATTGGCCCCAAAAGACGGCGCATCTTCAATATTGTCATCGTCGATTTCAATCACTTCACTTACGGCATCCGCTAACAAACCCAACACATGGTTTTGTTCGTTGTTATTGAGCTCAATCACAATAATACAGGTGCGTTTTTGCACTTCCACAGGTTTGCGCCCTAAGCGCACAGCCAAATCAATCACCGGCACAACCTCGCCACGCAAGTTAATTACACCGCGTAAAAAATTGGGCATTAATGGCACGCTAGTAATACCGCCGTATTCAATAATCTCGCGGGTTTGCGCCAGTTCAAGGCCATACTGCTCGTTGCCGATACGAAAGGTGAGAAATTGTTTGGTGGCAACGGCATGCACAATGGCTTTTTTTGCTTTTCGTTGTACGCTCATATTATGACTCCTGAATGCCGGCAATTGAGTGGGCGTTGCGCTCATACTCTTTACTAATGGCAAATTGTATTAGTTGTTGTACGTCTAAAATTAGTGCCACTGTTCCTGTCCCCAGCAAGCTGGAGCCACCGATACCTTTAAGCGCCTGAAAAATAGGCCCCATGGGTTTTACTACGGTTTGGGTCTCGCCAAACAAACTATCCACGGCTATGCCTGCGCGTTTCTCGCCAAACTGTACAACCACTAATTTTTCCTGCACATGCTCTTGTCGTTCAAGCCGAAATAATTCCTGCAAACGGATAAAAGGCACCTGCTCGCCGCGCAAATTCACGCAGTTTTGCTCCTGGGTATGGCTGAGGGTGTTTAAGTCGATGCATTCAAGGATGGTATTTTGCGGCACAATAAAATCAATCTTGCCCGCTGCAACATGAAAGCCGTCAATAATCGCCAGGGTGAGCGGCAAACAAATACTCATAGTAGTGCCTACGCCCAACTCGGTTTCAATTTCTATAGTGCCGCGCAGGGATTCTATATTGCGCTTAACCACATCCATGCCCACACCACGGCCCGATAAATTGGTAATTTTTTCAGCGGTAGATAAACCGGGGTGAAAAATTAACTGGCACAA
>DAOQGS010000067.1:0-10776 GCA_035338675.1 Cellvibrionaceae bacterium | reverse complement strand
GGGGATAAGTGGTTGCTCACCCGCAGCAGTGCGCCCTTGAGCCGCCCTTACCGAACAGCCTTAGGATTCCGATTTGTAGACCGTTTTGTTCTAAATTTTAAGGCGACCTATGCCGAAAAAATAAGAAAAAAGTTTGGCATTTTCCCCATGGCCTGCTTGTTAAGGAAATAATCACTTTTGCCAGCCTCGCCTATACTCAAGGTTAGAAACCGTGCCCAAGCCACCCTGGTGCGCCGGGTGCCCGGTACCCAACCTGCAACGAGACCGCTATGTCAGAAGCCACCTTTTACGGTGCCCTGGAAGTGGGGGGCACCCAATGTAACGCCTTGATCGTCGATGAACACCGCAAAGTCTGCGCCCAATTTCATATCCCCACGACAGACCCCACTCCCACCCTGGAACAAATCGCCGACTTCTTCCGCAAACAGCAGCAAACCTTCCCCATCAAAGCCCTCGGCATCGGCTGCTTCGGCTCCCTAGATGTAAACCCCAACTCCCCCGGCTACGGCACCATCCTCAATGCACCGAAAACCCACTGGAGCCAGGTGGCTCTGCGGCAGTTTTTAAGCGAGCAATTGCAAGTACCGGTGCTGATCACCACCCACGAAAACGCCGCCGCCATGGGGGAATATTTTTGGGGCCATGCGCGGGGTTTGAAGAATTTTATTTATGTATCGGTGGGCACCGGCATCAGCGGCGGCGTGTTTGTGGATGGCAAACCCATGCAGGGCATAGGCCACCCGGAGATCGGCCATATGCTGGTGCCCCGCCACCGCAAGGATCTGCAGTTCTTCGGCTGCTGTAAATTCCACGGCCACTGCTTGGAGGGGCTCGCCTCCGGCACCGCCATGGCCAAACGCTGGGGCGCCCAGGCGCAACAACTGCGCGCCGACAGCCCGGCCTGGGCCTTGGAAGGGTTTTATCTAGGCGTTATGTGCCACAACCTGTGTATGCATTTTTGCCCGCAAAAGATCATTATCGGCGGCGGTGTTATGGCCCATGGGGGGCTGATCACCTTAGTGCAACAGGAGTTTATGAGTGAGCTCAACGGCTACAGCCCCAGCCATTTAATTCACCATGTGGAGGATTTTGTGGTGCTGCCAAAGCTTGGCAACCAGGTGGGATTGGTGGGGGCGCTGGGGCTTGTGCTGCACTAAGCCTTAAAACCGCAGTTGAACTCTACTGCGGTTTTTAGGCTTAAGGCTAAGCGTTGAGCTTGAGCTTGAGCTTGAGCTTGAGCTTGAGCGGGGAGTTTGAGCGCCTACTGATTTCCCGAGCGCCAGCTCATTGCTGTTCCAGCACTGTCAGGGTCACACTCTCCTGGGCATTGGCCACATAAGCTAGGCCCTCGGTGAGCGTGACGGTGAGCTTCATGGTTTTATCCGCCAGGGCCGCAAGGGCTCTGACGTCCTCCGCCGCCAAGTAATAAGTGGTGACCTTAGGCAGCGCCTTGATGGCGGCGGCGTTGGCTTTCCACCACACCTCTACCCCGCGCCCAAAACTAAAAATACTCACCCGCTGGGCCTGATTGGAGGCCTTTTTCACCCGCTCCGGGGTGGGCTGGCCCACATCAATCCACTCCAGCAGCGTGCCGTTATCGTGTTTGCGCCACAGGGCGGGCTCCTCGGTGGAAGACAACCCCTTGGTGAAGGCCAGGTTCGGCTCGGCCCGACAGCAAAACGCCAGCACCCGCACCATCATGCGCTCCACAGTCTCCGACGGATGCAACGCCAGGGTAAGGTTGTAATCGCCGTACACCTGGCGGTCTAAATCCGCAAGCGTGAGGGTGAGTTTGTAGATGGTTGCGTTCTCGGCCACGGGGTTCTCACAGAAAATTGTGTGCGGCGGCAGAGTACCTCAGTTGCTGGGATTTGGCGCGGCCTAAAACGGGGGGAATTGAGGGCAGATCTTACCCTTGCCCGCAGGCGGCTTCGGCTAGAATGACGCCCTGCTGGCTCGCCGAGCATAAAAGTGCAAACCCACCAAAATGGCCGCGCCTATGCCAAGGCTGGCGTACTTCTATTTTATTAACTCTGCCCCTATGCGCCCATTTCTTGTTCGCCTTCACCGCTATATCGGCCTTTTGATTGCGGGATTTTTGCTGCTATGCGGCTTTAGCGGCGCGCTTTTAGCCTGGCAGGAGGAGCTTGATCGCTGGCTAAACCCGCACTGGTATCAAACATCCCCCAACCACCAGCCCCGGCCCGCTCTGGATCTAGTCGAGCAATTTGAGCGCGAGCACCCAGGCATTGAAGTCACCAGCCTACCCTTGCTGATAAAACCCGGCCAGCCGCTAAAAGTCTGGGTGCAGGCGCGCCCACCCGCAGCCGGTTTGGGCTTTAACCAGGTGTTTATTCACAACCAGAGCGCTCAATTATTAGGGGCGCGAACCTGGGGTAAGGTAAGACTTGACCGGGCACACCTGATCCCCCTGCTATACAAATTTCATTATTCCCTGTTGATCCCGGGCCAATGGGGCATTTGGCTGCTGGGCATGGTGGCGGTGCTGTGGTTTCTAGACTGTTTTAGCGCCTTGGCAATTTCCTTTCCCAGGCTGGATCTATGGCGCAAGTCCCTGCGCTTTCGCCTATCGAGCGGCACCCCCAAACGAGTATTTGACCTGCACCGCTCCAGCGGCGTTTGGCTTTGGTTGCTGCTGACGCCATTTGCCTGCACCGCTATTAGCATGAATCTGCAGCAGGAATTGATGCGGCCTGTGGTTGGCATCTTCAGCCCCTTAGCCCCCAGCCCCTATGATCGCCCCCTGCCGGGTGGCGAGCTGCCGCCGCTCAGCCGGGCGCTCGTGGTGCAAAAGGCCCAGGCGGCAATCCCGGCCGGCCATAACGCCGCGCCCGCATCACTAAGCTGTATATCAGCGCTTAATCTCTGCAGTGTGGAATTTCGCTATACACCCGAGCGGCTTATCAATAGCCGCGTCTTTTTGGATGCCCGCGATGGCGCAATTACCCAGGTGCAAGGGGAAAACGACAGCCCCGGCGACAAATTTTTGAGCCTGCAGTTTGCGCTGCACAGCGGCCAAATTGCGGGCACCCCTGGCCGGTTGATCGTTACACTACTTGGACTTGCGATTGCAGCACTCTGCAGTACAGGTATTTTGATCGCATGGCGCAAGTACCGAGCGCGCCGCGGCTGAGGCCTGCCAGATTGAAAATGCACCCATAGCCTATAGGTGCAGCGCTGACAAAGCTCCATACTTTTTTCTGCAGTGGTCCTTCATCTACTATCCCCAACCAATGGGCACAGGTGAAATAAATCGTGTTTTTAAGGCTCAAGCATCCGCCATAGCCTAGGCCTGCAATAAACCTAAAAACCGCAGTTGAACTCTACTGCGATTTTTAGGATAAAAAATTGCCCTGTTCCACTTGCGTCTGCATTCTAAAAAATTGTGCCATCGCTTAAGTTCATCTCTTAAGATTAACCCGCCGGGTTAATAATTTGCCCCAGACGGCCAGTCTCGAACGAACAGCACCTGAATCCATGCACTGCATCCCCCGCCCTACTGTGCACAACAGGAGGAGAAAATGGCAATTCGCTCACAAATTAACTTTGTGAAAAAACGCCGAAATAAATATTTTTAGGCTCAATTCAGTCATTTTGATCGGCTCGGGAATAAGCCTTCTTCTCAGCTGCGGGGCCTTGAGCCCATAGCGCTTAGTAAGCACTAACCGTCGATTTCATATACGCCATTGATAGCTGGGTAATTTTTACGTTGCTATCGCTTTTGAGCTTGTCTACAGTGATTTTCGCTCACTGTATTTTCGCAGTGCAGAACACCTAATTCGCTATATAAATTGAACACGGGGATAGCCAAACGCTATTTAATAAAATGCCCGCTGAGCCAAAAGCTATTGCGGGTGTTGGCGGGGGTGGCAACCCGCAGAATTGAAAAACGAATCGGTAAATATCTACTGTTCCCGTGACACAACAGGCAAAAGGAAAAATAACATGGGCCACTCATTTTTAATTAAACACCAATTGATAAATAACAACTGGGCGCAATGCCTGAGCTGTTATTTTTCTTGCTGCGTGCCACCTACGCCCCGGCACAGGCAAGCGACCTGCACTCATGGCACCGCCATCTTCGCCAACCAGGTAGGCAAGCGTTCAGAGCAGATGCCGAACAATTAATTAAACATTCACCTACGCCTTTAGGCACGACGAATAATTAATTTTTACCTTCACACCGCTATGAGTCCCCGCTATGAACCGATTGCCCTACGTACCCTATCCATTAAAAAAACTCACCTGCGCCCTCGCAACCATAAGCATTATTCCAACGCTCTGGGCAGCCCCGGAGCAAGGCCAAATCATAGGCGGGCAAGGCAGCATTGAGCTGCAGGGCAAAAATACGCTTATTCAACAGGCCAGCGAGCGCCTGAGTATTAATTGGCAGAATTTTGATATTAAAAGCGATGAGCGCGTGCAGTTTATTCAGCCAGCGGAATCCTCCATCGCCTTTAACCGCATATTAAGTAACAAAGGCTCGCTGATTCAGGGCCGAATTGATGCCAATGGCCAGGTGGTGTTAATTAATCCCAACGGCATTATTTTTACTGAAACCGCCAGCGTCAATGTGGGCGCTTTGGTAGCTTCGGGTTTGGATATTAATAACGAGGAATTTCTCAACAGCCAATTCACTCTAAATGCCCTGGAAGGCGCCAGTGGGCAGGTTATTAATAGCGGGCTGTTAAACGCCGCCACCGGCGGCAGCATTAATTTGCTCGGCCAACGGGTGGAAAATAGCGGCTTGATCAGCGCTAATTTAGGTAGTGTGCATCTTGCCGCTGGCAAAGAAGCGGTACTTACATTCGAACGCGACGGATTAATTGGTGTGCGGGTGAGCGAGGCGGTGCTGCAAAATGATTTGGGTGTAAATGCCGCCGTTATTAATAAAGGAGACATTACGGCTCAGGGCGGCAAAGTATTATTAACTGCTAGTGTGAGTAAAAATATTTTTAGCCAAGCGGTGAATGTGGGTGAATTAAATCAGGCTAAAAGCGCGGTGGTGAATGCCGACGGCAGTTTTAGTCTCGGCGCAGGTGCGGATGTGGAGAATACCGGCGCGATTAATGTGGGCGCAGGCGCAGCCGTTGTGTTAGGAGAAAACATTACCCATAGCGGCACTATTAACGCCGATAATACCCTGGGCGATGCTGGTTCCATTGAATTAAATGCCACCAAAACCACTTTAAACACAGGTGCTAGCAGCTTAAGCGCTAGGGCCAATAAGCAAGGCCAGGGCGGTGATATTAAAATGCTTGGCCAGCAAGTTGGGTTGTTAGACGAAGCGCAGGTAGATGCCTCCGGCGCTGAGGGCGGCGGGCAGATATTAATTGGCGGCGATAAAACAGGTGCTAACCCTCTCATTAACAATGCCGAATTTACCCATATAAGCGAGCAGGCGCAGGTGCGCACCGATGCGCTGCACACAGGCAGCGGCGGCAAATTAATTGTATTTGCCGAGGACAGCGCCGCTATTTACGGCCATTTATCCGCCCGGGGTGGCGATCACGGCGATGGCGGTTTTATAGAAACCTCTGGCTTACACGGCCTTGAGGTGTGGAACTCGCCAGATATTAGCGCCCCTGCAGGCGTTGCGGGCCACTGGTTAATCGACCCGTATAATATTGAAATTGTAAATAGCGCTGTTCTGCGGCCGGATCGAATTAGTACGTCAACTAACGCCACCCAAACCCAATCGCTATTTACCTCCCGCAATGACGCGGCGCAAATTGGTTGGAATAGTATTCGCAACGTGTTGGATAACGGCAGCGGCGGTACGGTGGAAATTAAAACCAGCGGCGGCAGCAATGCCGGTGGTACTATTAAAGTGGCCGCTAATTTTGATTTTTCCACCCTGCGCAGCAGTGCGCCGCAAAGTGGATTTAATGCCAGTTTAATTTTAACCGCCGATAAAAATATCGAATTTACCGATAGCGTTACTTATCTGCGCGCCTCGACAAATAACCGGCTGAATATGGAATTTAATGCCCAAAGCGGCATTAATTTTAACCGCGCCAATCTTGCCACCAACGGCGGCACACTCTCGGCCCGCACCCAAAACGGTTCTATTACCAGTAAAGCGACACTCAGTACCGCGCGCAGCGGCGAAACCAATAATAACAGCGGTAAAATCCAATTAAATGCGGCCACCGGTTCTATTGTGCTCAATACAATCACCAGCGCAGGCAGCCACGTATTTACCAGCACAGGGCGCGGCGGCAGTGCAGGCGCCATCGACCTACAAGCGAATCAAGGCGCCATTACTATCAGCGGTACGCTGAGCAATAACGCAGGCTACAACCGCGTTAATAGCGCTCGCCACGGTTCGGGCGCTGCCGTTAATTTATCCGCCGCCAACATTACAACCCAGGCCATTACTACCAGCGCCACTAGCACCCGTATTAATGCCAGCGAGCAGGTCAGTCTCGGCGCGTTTAATTCCAACACCCCTTGCAGCGGCCTGTGCAGCGGCGATTTAATTATTGATGCCGCGCCCATGAGCGCTGGAATTAATCTTGCGCAATCGGCGGCTTGGCAGGTGAAGGGCGCAACCCAATTAAATTTAGGCACGGCCGGGCAAGCCAATCTGCCGCAGGTCAATAATCAATTTGATGCACGTAATAGCGGTAAAACCCTGGGCATCACAGCCGACAGCGCCGTCATCACCAGCCGCGCCGATGTGCACTTAACCGACACCCGCGTAAATTCTCTCGCCCTGCACACCCTGGGGAATTTAAACCAGGCGGCGGGTTCGCGTATTTATGTCAGTGGCGATGCCAGCTTAAGTGCTGAAAACATTAGTTTATCGGAGGCCAATAATGATTGGTCTGTGCTGCACAACCTCACAGGGGTCAATTCCGTCGCGTTAAGCGATCTCAACGGCCTTGTGATCGACGGGCTCGATACACCGCTGCTTACGCTTAACACCCCCGCTGAAGCCGCATTAAGCGGCGCGCTTAGGCTGCATAACACCACCCTAATTACCCAACATGGCCCGGGCGGCCTGCGCTTAAATGGCGGCATCAGCCGCACGGGCACAGGCGAATTACAGCTGCGCGCCACTGCGCCGGGGGCACCCTTAATCACTGCGGGGGCAGAGGATACCCTGTGGCACCTTACCGCCGAAAACCAAGGCACGCTTGCCATTAAGGGTGAATACTTCGGGCAATTTGCCGGTTTTAGTGCGCTAATAGCCGTGGGCAGCGGGCAGAATGTGCTCAGCGGGGCCGACCAGGATAACCTGTGGCGCATCTTCGGCAACGCCACAGGCAGCATCGGGGCGGTAGGTTTTAGCGGCATGAGCCATCTGCAGGGCGGCGCGGCGGCAGATCGCTTCGAACTGCAACACAACAGCGATACCTCCGTGCTGACCTATGACGGCGGCGAAGGAGAGGACACACTGGTCAACAACTGGCTGCCGTTAAACTCTTGGCATATGACGGGGGAAAACCAGGGCTATATCTCCGGGGCCGCCGAGACTGTGCGGGTAAAAGCCTTTGCCAATATCGAGCACCTGCAGGGCTTGGGCGACCGCCTGTACGGCCCAGAGGGCGATAACCAGTGGGCCATCAGCGCCACCAACGCAGGCAGCCTCAACACCCAGCTCAGCTTTAGCGGCATGGCGGAATTAATCGGCGGCAGCGGCAGCGATCGCTTCGCCTTTAGCGACAGGAAATTTATTACCGAGGGGATCTCAGGCGGAGCTGGCGTGGATGAGGTGGTGGCGGCCGCCGCTGATTGGTCTGTATCGGCCCAGGGCAGCGGCTTTTTCGCCTACCCGAATTCTACCGCTCGCCAGTCGTTTCGCGACCTGGAAGTTTTAACCAGCACTGCCCCTGGCACCCTCACCGGCCCGGTTGCAGGGGGCACTTGGCGCATTCGCGGCAATAACAGCGTAACCCTCGGCAACCTCACCTTTAACGGCATGGCAAGCTTACAGGGCAATAGCGGCGCGGATCGCTTCGAATTGCAGCGCGACAGCGACACCACAGTGCTGACCATCAATGGCGGTGAGGGCCGCGATGAGCTGGTGAACAATTGGCTGCCATTTAATACCTGGTACATCACCGGCGCCAATGAGGGTTATGTGAGCGGCGCGCAAAACCGCCTGCGGGTAAAAGGCTTTGCCGACATCGAGCGCATTCAGGGTTATGACGATCGCCTGCGCGGGCCGGACGCGGACAACCAATGGGACATCACCGCCACCAACGGCGGTCTCTTAAACGGCGCCCTCACCTTTGCCGGTTTCACTGAGCTGCGCGGCGGCGCGGGCAGCGACCACTTCCAAATAACTGCCGGCAAATACATCACCGAGGGTATTTTTGGCGGCGCGGGTGCGGACGACTTAAGCGTGCGCGAAAGCACCAGCGAATCCTCCGGCAATGCCTGGACGATTACCGCTGCAGGCCGGGGCAACCTGGTATTTGATTATCTCAACCGCTTTAATCAACAGGCGTTTTACGAGATCGAGACCCTGCGGGGCGCTGAGGCCGCCGATATTTTTCGGGTGCGCAGCACAGGTATCGCCATGACCCTCGATGGCGGCGCCAATTATGACCAGGTGGAATTCACCGGGCAGCAGGACATCACCCTGGGGCAGCCAACCTCAGAGGGTATTAATCTGATCGATATTGAAAGCCTCAGCGGCGATCCTCTGACGGAGAATACCCTGCGCTCTGCCAGTAGCGGCGGGCAGTGGGAGCTGCAGCCGGGGCATTTAACCTCAGCAGGGCTGGCGGTTGATTTTAGTAATTTCTCCCATCTGATTGGCGGCGGCGATGGCGATCACAATCCGCTCTTTGTGTCCCCATCGCTCAATGCTCTGATCCTCCGTGAAGGTGAGTACAACGGGCAGATCGTCTTTGGCGCTAGCCACATCAAGTTCGATAACATTTCCCTACTGCAGCCTATTCAGGTGGATTAAACACTCTGGAAGCGATGCAAGGCCTGCCCGACCGCCAAACAGGCCTTAGCGGGAGAAGGTGAAAAGCGTTGGTTGATCGGCGCAGAGGAAGCGCTAATACCTTTGACTCGCTTAGCGGATAACTCTTCACCCGCTAAGCGGTGAGGTTTAGTGGCGGTTAGTAATTAAAGTGCCCACCCCTGCATCCGTAAAGATCTCCAGCAGCACCGCATGGGCTACACGGCCATCCACTATATGGGCACTGTGTACGCCGTTTTTCACCGCATCTAGGGCGCACTGGATTTTCGGCAACATGCCGCCGTAAATGGTGCCGTCGCTAATTAACTCATCCACCCGCGCGGTGGTAAGGCCGGTGAGCACCTGGCCCTGTTTATCCAGCAGGCCGCTTACGTTGGTGAGCAGCATAAGTTTTTCCGCCTGCAATACTTCGGCAACCTTGCCCGCCACTAAGTCTGCATTGATGTTGTAGGAGGTGCCGTCGCTGCCCACGCCGATAGGGGCAATCACCGGGATGAAATCGCTCTGCACCAACAGGTCGATCACTTTGCGGTTGATTGAGCGCACCTCCCCCACCTGGCCTATATCGATAATTTCGGGGGCTTTTAGCTCCGGGCAGTAGCGGGTGACTTCCATTTTGCGGGCGTTGATTAGGTTGCCGTCTTTGCCGGTAACGCCTATGGCCTGGCCGCCATTGCGGTTGATGAGGTTGACTATGTGTTTATTGACGCTGCCGCCCAATACCATTTCCACCACGTCCATGGTGGCGCTATCGGTGACGCGCATGCCGTCCACAAAGTGGGACTGAATATTCAGCTTGGTGAGCAGCTCGCCAATTTGCGGGCCGCCGCCGTGCACTACGATGGGGTTCATGCCCACCTGTTTCATCAGCACTATGTCGCGGGCGAAGGAGTTTTCCATCTCCGCTCCGTCCATGGCATTGCCGCCGTATTTCACTACGATGGTTTTGCCGGTGAAGCGCTGAATATAGGGCAGGGCTTCCGTTAATACCCGGGCAATTTGGCTGGCGTCTTTGGGTGCTGTCATATAAACCTCTTAAACCTTGCCTCCTCCAGCCCAACGGCCACCACTTGGGCTTACCAGGCGAAGGAGATGCGATTGTCGATTTTGCGCAGCTCGCGGGTGAACAGCGCCTTGAGTTTGTGGATGTCCGCCTCGGTCTCCGCCTCAAACCGCAGGGTGAGGCAGCTTTCGGTATTGGAGGGGCGCACTATGCCCCAACCGTAGGGGTATTCCACACGCACGCCATCGAGGGTAATGAGCTTGGCGTCGCCAAAATCCCCCTCCTCGATCAGGCGCTGCACTATAGAGATTTTTTCTTCTTCGGCAACCTTTACGCGGTATTCAGAGGTGGACGGCAGGGGTAAGAATTCCGCGAAAATATCGTCCAGGCTCTGCTCCCGTAGGCTCATGATTTCGATGAGGCGGGCGGCGGCGTACATGCCGTCGTCAAAGCCGTACCAGCGATCCTTAATAAAGATATGCCCGGAGTACTCACCGCCCAACAGCGCGCCGGTCTCCTGCACCTTGGCTTTCATGGGGGAATGGCCGGTTTTCCACATAATGGGGCGGCCCCCTTGACTGGCCACCACGCTGGTGAGTAGCCGGGAGCTTTTCACGTCGAAGACCACGTCGGCGCCGGGGTTGCGGGCCAGAATATCCTTGGCGAACAACATCAATAAACGGTCCGGCCAGATAATCTGCCCGGTGCTCGTCACCACCACCAGGCGGTCGCCATCGCCGTCAAAGGCCACACCTAGGTCTGCGTTTTCCTCTTTCACCTTGGCGATCAAATCCGCAAGGTTCGCCTC
>DAOQGS010000066.1:0-10829 GCA_035338675.1 Cellvibrionaceae bacterium | reverse complement strand
GGGGGCTTTTTTGCTGTTGGCCAGCACTATGCCGTCAAAGCCGATTTTGATTTCCACAATTTCTTTAACACCCGCTGCTTGGCAAGCGTCGTACTCGGATTGTTTGATGCGGCGCGAGGCATTGGCGATATCGGGGAATTCAACGCCGATACCTTTACAGAATTCTTTAAATCCGCCACCGGTGCCGGTGGGTTCAATTTTGGGGGCTTTAAAGTTGCCTTTACGGCCAAAACGCTCGGCTACAACCTTGGCAAATGGGAATACAGTGGAGGAGCCCACGGCGGAAATATTGTCGCGGGCGGCCAGGGCGGCGGGCGCGAGCAGAGTAAAGCTTGAAGCACAGGCAAGAGCGGTCAGCAGTTTCTTCACAAAAAATCCCCTCAAGGATAGGTGGTTAACAGAAGGCGCTTGAGCGCCCTGTTGCACATGCTAGGGGGTGATTATGACAGTTTTGTTGCATATTCATGAAGCCGCCCTGGGCAAGGCTCGCTTGTGACCCAGGCGAGGTTGTAGGCATTGGGTTTTTGAAAGGGGTCAAGTTTGGGTATCAATCACAGGTATCTTGGCTTTTGCGGTGCAGCATATCGCGCTATAGTGAGGTGTGTTGCTCTTGCCACTCCCCGTCGCTACACACCTGGAGCCCTCTATGAATCCCATTGACGAAACCCCGACCCCGGCTGGTGAATTAGCCTTGCAAACGCTGGTGTTGCCGAAAGATACCAATTCCAATGGCGATGTATTTGGCGGCTGGTTGATGGCGCAGATGGATTTAGCCGGAGCCATTGGCGCGCGGGAAGTAGCCAAGGGCCGGGTTACCACCGTGGCGGTGGGCAGCATGACCTTTCTGCGGCCGGTGCCGGTGGGCGCCACGGTGAGCTGTTATTGCGATGTGCTGGAGGTGGGCCGCTCCTCCATTAAAACCCGGGTGGAGGTGTGGGTGAAACACTATGACAGCGAGCGGCAAAAGGTCACGGAAGGTGAGTTTGTGTATGTGGCCATCGACAACGCTGGCCGCACCCGGCCGGTGCCGAGAGGTTAGCGGCGGGCGTGTTAAGTCCGCGTGACCAATGGCTGTAGGGGCACCTCTTATGGGTGCCCGTTTCGCCTTGAACTCTAATCCTCAGTGAATCACATACAGGGCGCCCCGACAGCAATAACCTATACCCGATTACGCTAGGCTCCCCGAGTTTCTGCCCCCAGCACCTGTTAAAACAAAAAATACCGCTGGGCCAAAGGCAATACATCGGCAGGCTCGCAGGTGAGCAGTACGCCGTCGGCGCGCACTTCGTAGGACTGCGGGTCCACTTCCATCACCGGCTGATAGCTGTTGTGCACCATCTGCGCCTTATTCACGCTCCGGCAGCCCTTCACCGCCACCAACCGCCGCTCCAGTTCAAAGCTGCCTGCTATGCCCGCATCCAAAGCCGCCTGGCTGACAAAACTCACCGAGGTTGCCCGGCAGGCCCTGCCGTACGCGCCGAACATGGGCCGGTAGTGCACCGGTTGCGGGGTGGGAATACTGGCGTTGGCATCCCCCATGGGCGCCGCCGCAATCATGCCGCCTTTAATAATTAAACTGGGTTTAACGGCAAAAAAAGCCGGTTTCCACAGCACCAAATCCGCCAATTTGCCCACCTCCACCGAGCCCACCTCATGGCTGATGCCGTGGGCTAGGGCTGGGTTGATGGTGTATTTGGCGATGTAGCGTTTGGCCCGCAGGTTGTCCGCCACGTCGCCGGCCAGGCTGCCGCGCTGTGCGCGCATCTTATGGGCGGTTTGCCAGGTGCGAATAATCACCTCACCCACTCGGCCCATGGCCTGGGAGTCGGAGCTGATCATAGAAAAGGCGCCTAAGTCGTGCAGTATGTCTTCGGCGGCGATGGTTTCTTTGCGAATGCGCGAATCGGCAAAGGCCACGTCTTCGGGGATGGACGGGTCCAGGTGGTGGCACACCATCAGCATATCCAGGTGCTCATCCACTGTATTAATGGTGTAGGGGCGGGTGGGGTTGGTGGAGCTGGGTAATACGTTGTTAAGGCCGCAGGCTTTGATGATGTCCGGCGCGTGGCCGCCGCCGGCGCCTTCGGTGTGGTAGGTGTGAATAGTGCGGCCTTTAAAGGCGGCGATGGTATCCTCCACAAAGCCGGACTCATTGAGGGTATCCGTGTGGATGGCCACTTGGATATCACACTCCTCTGCCACTGTAAGGCAAGTATCAATGGACGCCGGGGTGGTGCCCCAGTCTTCGTGTAATTTAAGCCCCATGGCGCCCGCAGCGATTTGTTCATGGAGGGCAGTGGGCAGGCTGGCGTTGCCCTTGCCCAACAGGCCGAAGTTCATGGGGAAGGCCTCTAGGCTTTGGAGCATACGGGCCATGTGCCAGGGGCCGGGGGTGCAGGTGGTGGCGTTGGTGCCGGTGGCAGGCCCGGTGCCGCCGCCGATCATAGTGGTGACCCCGCTCATAAGGGCCTCTTCGATCTGCTGGGGGCAAATAAAATGGATGTGGGCGTCTATGGCGCCTGCGGTGAGGATTTGCCCTTCGCCTGCGATCACCTCAGTGCCCGGCCCTATGTTGATGGTGACGCCCGGCTGAATATCCGGGTTGCCCGCTTTGCCTATGCCGCTGATGCGACCATTTTTGATGGCCACATCGGCCTTGACTATGCCCCAGTGATCGAGGATCAGGGCGTTGGTGATGACGGTATCCGGTGTGTCGGCGCAGCTGGCTTGGCTTTGGCCCATGCCATCGCGAATCACCTTGCCGCCGCCGAATTTCACTTCCTCGCCGTAGATGGCGAAGTCCTGCTCCACTTCAATCCACAAATCGGTATCGCCCAAACGCACCCGATCCCCCACCGTGGGGCCAAACATATCCGCATAGGCGGCGCGGCTCATAGTGCTCATGGCAGATCCCCCATCACGTCGCCGCGAAAGCCATACACTTTGCGCAACCCCGCCAGTGCCACCAATTCCACCTCGCGGCTCTGGCCCGGCTCAAAGCGCACCGCTGTGCCCGCCGCAATATTTAAGCGAAAGCCCAACGTGGTGGGGCGGTCGAAGACTAAGGCGGGATTCACCTCGTAAAAATGGTAGTGGGAGCCCACCTGGATGGGGCGATCCCCGGTGTTGGCAACACTCACCCGCACACAGGGGCGGCCGGTATTAAGCGCAATCGCGCCGGGGGCAATTTGGTATTCGCCGGGAATCATAGGGCACCTTTTATTTTTAGCCGCTAGAGCTGCAAGGGCGGCATGAATGGAGGGAGTTAAACAATCGGTTCGTGTACGGTCACCAGTTTTGTGCCATCGGGGAAGGTGGCTTCCACCTGTACTTCTAGAATCAGTTCGGCTACTCCTTCCATCACATCCTCCCGCGTTAAGAGTGTTTTACCGTAACTCATCAGCTGGGCCACGGTTTGGCCGTCGCGGGCGCCTTCCATAATGGCGGCGCTGATAAAGGCCACCGATTCCGGGTAATTAAGCTTTAAGCCCCGCGCTTTGCGGCGCTCGGCCAGCAGAGCGGCGGTGAAAATCAGCAATTTATCTTTGTCGCGGGGGGAGAGTTCCATGCGCAAAATACCTATGAAATAAAAACACCTAAAAAATTAGGAACTGTGGGCCATTGCAGGGCGCAAGTCAGCAGGGCTTGCGCAACATTGAGCCTTCTTTTGGCAAGGCATGCCCGCGCAGACTCAGCCTGCAGGCATAGAGTGCACCATCTGACCACCCCACCACAATATGCAGAACTTGTGCCTTAGGCCCCTAGGTTCGCTACTAACACAGGCTTTGAACTCACCCCTCAAAGGCCGCCCGCTCACCCCATCTGGGCGTGCCAAGAGTACGTCTTCCGGCGGTGGGTTTTAGGCTCGCTTTAGGTCTGTTGAACGCTTATGCAGGCAAGAAATTAACGCGCTATTTCTAAATATCCCCATCAGGCTCAACTACTAGCTGTACGGAAGCAATGAATACACATCATTTCAGACAGGCCGTGAATACATCCGTGTAGGCCCGTCAAAAAGGTTCCTCTTTTTGACGGTCTGAAATGATGTGTATTCATTGCTGGTGGCTAGGTAGTAATTCAGCAGACACCAAAAGTGACTTGTAACTATTTAGTACAGCTAATTAGCCTCTCTACGCGGGCGGTTGGCAGCACTCAAACACTCGCCAAATAGTTTCAGCCAGTGCGGCAATTAAGTTCAGCGCTATTAAAAAGATGCTGAATATTTTCACTTGCGCGGGCGCTTGAATTTTTATTTACGCAAGCTTGGCAGTCGCAATAAAAATTCAAATGGTAAGACTATTGGGTTGCAAAATGCGCAGGCGTAAATTTTAAGTAGAGCGTTTTTGCATAAGGCTGCGAAAAATTACGCCCGTATTTTGGGGTGTTTTTAAGGTATGACGATAAAACAATAAATAGCTATTTTTGCCGTGTTTTTTGCTTTTTTGGCGGGTAATTTTCGGCTGGAAAATTATTTGTATTATAAAGCTGAAAATTATGATCTATTACCAATTAAACTGTGAGCATCAACGCCTTTGGGTGAATTTAAAGGTGGTAGTTTGCCAAAGCCGCTTAAGCGTGGTGCGTGCAGGTAATTTTTGGTTGCACATCCAGCGCGTTTTCAAGCATCGCTAATCACTAAAAAATAAATCAGCAACAGGGCAAAAAAATGATTATTAACCTCAAAAAGCAATCGCTTGCCTATGGCGGAGTTGTTTTGCTTGCATTGGGCCTTACCGCATGCGCAGGACCTGGAGAATCCAGTAGTTCCAGCAGCTCAAGCTCCAGTTCCAGCTCGTCCTCCAGCTCCAGTTCATCCTCCAGCTCTTCCGGTCGCTCCTCCAGCTCTTCATCCAGCAGCGGGCGCTCCTCCAGTTCGTCCTCCAGTTCATCCAGCAGCAGTTCCGGTAAGCCCGGCAATGGCCCGAAGGTGGGTTACTCAGTGTTGGATAACGGCAATGGCGGCGTTAACTATGAGCCGGTGGACCTGGTCAACCTTTATGAAGACACCGGCTACGACCGCGCCAAATCCATCGAAGCTTTTAAGGCTACCCTCTACCCTGAACTGAAAAAATTCGGCTGTGGCGCCTGCCATAACTCCGCTATTGCGCAGGAATACGGCGGCCAGCAAGCGCCCATGCACACCGATACCAACCCCGAGTTGGCCCACGATTACGCCCTCACGCGGGTTAATTTTAAAGACCCTGAAAACTCCCGTTTTGTGGTGCGCTTAAAATTGGAGCGCCACAACTGCCCACCCTCATTGGGCACCTGTGCCGACGGCGCCAAAGCCATGTTGACCGCCATAAATGCCTGGAAAGACAAGGTGAAAGACATGCTGCCGGAAACACCCCGCGGCGTGCCGGCCAGCACGAAAATTTCCGAAGCGGAAATGAAACAGTGGATCGCCGAGGACAAAGCCAAAATCCCCGCAGCGGACCAAAAGTACATCGTCTACACCTCCCTGCACGAGCTGCATAACGAAGGCTTAACGGCTGATCAGCTCAATGTGGTGCGCGTGGGGCTCTCCAAAGCCCTCAACTCCACCGCCCGCTGGGCGCCAGCGGTTGTAAACCCCACTGACGTAAACGGCAAAGGTATCCTCTATAAGTTTGATATCCGCGTTTACTGGGGTTACAACCAGGGCGTAAAAGAGCTGTTATTTGGCGGCTCCGACGATGACTTGGCCTTTGGCAACGGCAAAAAAGACTACAAAGGCACCGCCGTTACCGCCTCTGTGCAAAACAAAAAATACAATTTCACCGGTAAAACCGTTAAAGACCCCGAGCACGCACTGCGCATTTGGGAGCGTATTCTGCACGGTAACGTCGAAGGCGCCGTCACCTCTGGCACCATTCCACCCTATATCGACGGCTTTAAAGGCACCCGCAAAACCAACGCGGCGGGGGAGTATGTGGACATCAATGGCTTTGAATGGGTAGAAGCGGCCCAGCTGACCTACACCATCACCCGCCCCGATGTGTACAACGCCATCATGGCCAACCCTATGTTCGCCGACGAAATGGAATCCCATCTGGGCATGGATAACAGCAAGGGCATGGACTCCTACGATTACATGCTGGTGAAAGACGCCATTACCGTGGATTCTCGCCTGTTATTCCGCGCCAACCGCAAAGGCGATCAAGCCACTGACCCGCGCACCGGCAATAAGAGCTTCTACTGGAAGTCTTTTGATGTGTTCTCCGGCCAGCTAGCCAGTGGCCGCGACCGTAGCATTTTTGATGTGTACGACGACCCTACCGGTAAAGATATTCGCTTTCCCTGGTGGGCCAATCCCATTCCTAAGTTTGTGTTGTGGGAAAGCGTTGCCGATGACACTAAATACTTCAGCCACGTAGCGAGCCTCAACCAGGCAAACCAAGGTGGCCAGCTGGCGAACTTTATCGACGCGGCCACCGCCGGTTGCGACCCTCAAACCAGCTTTGCTGGCGGAAACTTTAGAAACTGCCGCCATTACACCGGCAAGGGCGGTTTTATGAGTTCCGCAGCGGAAATCATTTACAACCTGCCCAATGGTTTAAATGGTTATTACCTGTTGGGCGGCCACAACCAACGCCGGGTGGATGCCTTCATTAATATAGTGCGCGACCCGCGCATCATTATTGATGCCAAGGACGATATCGCCTCGCAAACCGGTTTTGAGTTCAGCAAAAACAGCGGCCGGGGCGGCGCCAATGACCCGCGCTTGAACGTGGGCAGCTCCTGTATCGGCTGCCACGTAGATGGTATGAACCGCATGAACAACGATATTCGCCTGTGGCTTGATAAAGCGCCCGATTTATTGCCCAAAGGCCCCTATGGGGCGGATAAGTGGAAAACCGATGCGGCCACTGTTAAACGCGTGCGCGAACTCTACAAAGAAAACTCCGTGATGAAGGCTCAAGTGGAAGAGGACCGCAAAATATTCCTCGAAGCCATGGCGGACATTAAGCACGAGATGGTTTGGGGCGAGAACAAAAACGTCTACGTAGAGCCCGTTATTTGGACCGTTGAATACGTGCAGCGGGTTAAATACAAGTACAAGCAAACCACATCTAACTAGGTTCGCCGAACAGGTGCGAAACACTAAATAGATGATAGGGGCGGCGCTGGTTGAGGCATGCCCCTTTTTTCTGCCCTTATGAACGAGGTAACGAACGCCCGTCCAGAAGAGAATCTTGCAGCATCGCGTTAATGTTCAGGTTTAACACTATGACCTAAATTGACCCCAGCCTAGGGATTTGAATGGGATTTGAGTTATAAATAATACAAAATGCGAATCAGGTGCCTATTTACCTGTGCGTGCATACGCCTTTTGCCGCAGAGCGTTATGGTAACGTGCCTGTGACCATAGGAGCTGTTGATCACGCTTACGGTACCGAACATCAACGTGCTGCCAAATATCATTAGCAGCTGGCAATCCCGTATTTGCCCCGTGTTGTTGGGTTCGCCGAGTAATTCTCACAATAATTAGCCGCAGAACACATCTGCCTGCATAGGGTACATACAATGACCACCACTACCGAAGAAATCACCCTTAAAACCGCCACGGCCTCCCGCCGCAAAATTGTCCGCATTATCAGCACCACCGCCGTTGCCATGCCGGTGCTCAACCTGCTCGGCTGCGGCGGCGACACCTCCAGCGGCTCAAGTTCTAGCTCCAGTAGCAGTTCAAGCTCCAGCTCCAGTTCGAGCAGCTCAAGTGGCCGCAGCTCCAGTTCGTCGTCCAGTAGCTCCAGCTCATCCTCCAGCAGCTCTAGTTCGTCTTCCAGCAGCTCAAGCTCCAGCAGCACCTCCAGCTCCGGCGGCGGCGCTATTACGGCGGCCAATTTGGCCAAGGGCGGCACTAAAAATATCAAAATTCCCTTCCCGCCCGAAAACCCCTTTAAAAACGGTATTTTTTCTACACCGCTGACCTGTTCTAAACCCACCGGCACGCAAATTTTGGGGCCTTGTTATTTAGACCTGGGGCAATTTCGCGAAGATATTTCCGATGGCGAAGCGGGCGTACCCATCATTTTTGCGTTCCAAGTACTGGATAAAAACTGTAAGCCCATGCCCGGTTTGGCGGTCCATATTTGGCACACCAACTGTAAAGGCCAGTATTCGGCGGATAACACCAAAGGAACTCCCGGCGCCGGTTGGACGCCAAAAGTGTGTTCCGGTGAAACACCTTTAACCTCTACCACTACCTTCCCCGCCAGCGAAGTGCAGCGCGCCTATAAATCTACCTGGCACCGTGGTGCCACTTCAACGGATATGGAAGGGGTAGCCTACTTTAAGTCCTGTTTCCCAGGTTGGTACGGCGGCCGCACTAATCACGTGCACTTCCGTTTTGTACAGAACAATAAGGAATTGCTGGTAACCCAATTAGGCTTCTCTGATGCTCTTTGCGATGAAATTCATAAAAATCACCCGGATTACATTGGCAAAATCCAGGACCGCACCATGCTCAGCATCAGCGGCCGCCAACAGGACACCACCTTCTCCGGAGAGCCTAAAACTCAATGGATTATGGATGCCTACCGAAATTCTGACGGCTCCTTAACCATTTCAAAAACTATTATTCTCAATGTTTAATTGAAACTTTGGGCTGAGATTCTCAGCCTGGGGTACAAAATTCAAAGCGAAGCTCCGTACAAGTGCTTCGCTTTTTTTACGCATAAAAAACCTCAGTTGAACCTGTGCAACTGAGGCATGGGCAATTAACTCTGTCATCTCACTCATTGATAGCGGAGCATCCTTACTGCTGGGGGTACAACCGAGGTTGTTAGGCTAAAACGCCATTTCGCCCCAAAGCCATACTTTTTTGGTATCGATATTCGGGGTGACCGGATTAATTGTTGCTATGGCTTTATCCGCAGAATAATCGGCGTATTTAAGGCCGATTGTGTATTTTTTACCAAAGGCTTTTAACACCTGGGCATTAATTTCGTCACCGAAATCTTTGTTGCCTTCATCCTGTTTGTAGGTGCCGTAATTAATCAGCCATTTAATGCCCAGCGCCGTCATATCCATGGAAAGCGTTGCTGTGTCGTACACCACGCCAGTGGTGGGGGTGCCTAAGAACATATCGGCCCAGCCTTCAAAGGCGTGTTTGGTGGCGTAGGGGGTTTGAAACCCTTGGGTGCCCTTATCCGAGCCTAGGCTCTCTTCATAGACTTTAAATACTAAAGGGCCTTGTTTGGTGGTGTAGGCTATGCCCAAATCCAAATAATAATAATCCATATCTTTTTCAACTAAAGCTGGATTAGTAAGGGTTTGTTGGGCGTATTCGGCGGTGTATAACAAACGCAACGGCAGGGTGGTGGGCATTACATAAGCGCCGTCAAAGCGCAAACCTAGGGTGTCGTTTGCTTGGTAGCGCAGGGCCGGGTTGAGCTGGTTTAAATCCAGCGCTTGGTTATTTAATAAATAGGCATAGGCGGTGATTTTACCAAGTTGAAAACCGCTGTATTGAATATTCAGCAGGTGATCGTCGGTGTCGAAGCTGAAATTGGTATTCGGTTTTATTTTGGCGATGCCCTGCACAGCGCCGATATAGGCATAATAAAAACTCCAATCGCTGATGCCTTTGTAATTAAGGGTAAGCGCATCAAAGGTTTGTTCGTTTTGCCGCCAGCCGACGTTGCCCACAAAACGCTGGTTATCCAGCAAAATCTTTTGGCGGCCCGCGATCACATCTAATTTAGAAATACCGCGATAACGCACAAACGCCTGGTTAAGCTCGGTTTGCTCCGGGTCTACTATGGCGGCAAAACCGGCTTTATTCGGCGCGTATTCATCAAAAGCGCCAATAATGCGCGTGTCTTCAAATTCTGCCATGGCCGTAAAGCCCGCCAGCGGCGCTGTCTCATAACCCAAACGGCTGCGCAGCGTGAGGGCCTCGGCGTCTTTAACAGTGGGGCTGGTGACATCCACACTTTCATAGCGCAGGCGGAAATTACCCGAGGCTTTGCCGCCGCTTAAGGCATCGTAAAATGCATCTTCACCGGCATAGGTTGTCATGGGGGCACAGGTTATTAATGCGCACAAAAGGCTTTTAGGAAAAGGAAAACTGCTCATTGCTCACTCCGCATAAATCATAAGGTGATGAATTAATTTTTATTCCGTGGCTAAAAGCCAGGTTTTAAGGGCGCAAAGCACCGTGCGCGCTGCCATCAGGGCAGCCGCTAGTTACTATTTTTGTGCCTGCGGCCAAGGCCGCAGCAATATTGGGGTGTGTGGGTGTTACGCCACGTGATCCTTATGGGTGTGTAAATTAATGACTTTTTTGTCTGGCTCGGCGGTGGGGATTTTTTTAATCTCGGGCACTAGCTCGCTAGAGTTTTTTTTGGAATCCGATTTGGCCGCAGCGCTGGGAGCCGCTAAGCCGTCCTCCGTTTTGCGCTGTTTTTCATAGAGGAAGCGCAATACTTCTTGGCGTAAATGGTTGTAGTGGGGGTCTTCAGCCAGGGCTAAGCGATCGCGGGGGCGCGGTAAATCCACTTCGAGGATTTCACCTACTCGCGCGGCCGGGCCATTGGTCATCATGACGATGCGGTCCGACAGCAATACGGCTTCGTCCACATCGTGGGTAATCATAATCACGGTATTTTTTAAATCCCGTTGAATTTCCATTAAAGAATCTTGCATGTGTGCGCGGGTGAGGGCATCCAAGGCGCCGAAGGGTTCATCGAGCAATAATACTTTGGGTTCCATGGCCAGCGCGCGGGCGATGCCTACGCGCTGTTTCATGCCGCCGGAAATTTCGCCGGGGCGTTTGTGCATGGCGTGATCCATATGCACCAGTTTTAAATTGTGCTCAATCCATTCTTTCATTTCAGCCTTGG
>DAOQGS010000065.1:0-10756 GCA_035338675.1 Cellvibrionaceae bacterium | reverse complement strand
TTGAAGAACTTGAAGAACTTGAAGAACTTGAAGAACTTGAAGAACTTGAAGAACTTGAAGAACTGCTAGAAACAATTATCCCCGATGACGAGCTTGAGGTATTGGGTTTGGTTTCGCCTGATGAACTTGAGCTACTGGAGGAAGAGCTACTGGAGGAAGAGCTGCTGGAGGAAGAGCTGCTGGAGGAAGAGCTGCTGGAGGAAGAGCTGGAGGATGAAGAGCTTGAAGAGGAGCTGCTGCTGGAGCTTGTAGTGTTGGTATCCGGTTTGGATTTGTTGCCACTGCCACAGCCGGTTAAACCCAGCAGGCACATGAGTGTGAAGAGCGTAAGTATTCTAGGCACAATAACCATAAGTAACCTTCCATATTGATTGAAAAGCGGCAGTATAAAGTGATTCTGCAATAAGCTAAACCTGCATGTTTAAGCCGAAGTTTCGCCGCCCGCCTGGTGTAAATAGGAGTCGAGCGGCGGCTAATTGTGCATCATTAATGAGCGGCGATTCAGCATGCTTTTGTGCAATAATCAACGGCCTCTCATCACAATTGTCGGGTTAAATTTAATGTGCCCAACAAGCAGCGCTCGGTACATAAATGGCTATTATCGTCCCCAATATAAATTCTGGCAGCGTAAAAATGACCAGCGGCGAGAGGCGTTTTGGTCAGCGCTTGGCGCAATTATTGGAAGATGATTATCTGTGTTGGTTTGACGTGCCGGTGGGCAATAGCCGCCGCTACCCGGATTTTATTATTTTGCACCCGAGCCGGGGCCTGTTATTTTTAGAAATAAAAGATTGGAAGCTCTCCAGCCTACACTCTATCAACCATCACACAGCACAATTGCTCACGCCGCAGGGTTTAATTACCACAGCTAATCCTATAGAACAGGCGCGGCAGAGCTGTTATCAGGTCATTGATCACTTAAAACGCGATCCTATGTTGCGGCAATCAAGTGGTAAACACCAAGGCAACTTAGCCTGCCCGTTTGGTTATGGCGCCGTGTTCACCCATATTACGCGCAAACAAATACAAACGGCTTGCATGAACGGCGGTGAAGCAGTTTTGCCCATGCATTTAATTATCTGTCAGGATGAAATGCTGGAAAAAACTGATCCAGAGGAATTTCAGCAACGCCTTTGGGCCATGTTTAATTATCAGTTTTCCCACAGTTTGACGCTGCCGCAAATAGATCGTATGCGCGCACATCTATTCCCGGAAATTCGTATCCCTGCAACAAACAACGATTTATTCGCACCACAGGAACAGGCCGCCCAACCTGTAACGGCCATACCGGACATCATTAAAGTTATGGATATGCAACAGGAGTTATTGGCCAGGAGTTTTGGCGAAGGCCATAGGGTGGTACACGGGGTGGCAGGCTCAGGTAAAACCCTAATTTTAGGCTTTCGCTGTTGGTATTTGGCACAACTCCATTCCAACCCCATATTAGTCTTGTGTTACAACATTTCCCTAGCGGCAAAACTGCGCGCCCTCATGCGTGATAAAGCCATCGATCACCAAGTGCAGGTCTACCACTTTCACGATTGGTGCGGCCAACAATTGCGCAGCTACCAAGTGGATCTTATTAAATCACCGCAACCCATTTGGGAGCGGCAAGTGTTAAGCGTTATAAAAGGTGTCGAGTGCGGGCACATTCCTCGCGCGCAGTACAGTGCCGTATTAATTGATGAAGGCCATGATTTTGAAGCGGACTGGTTAAAATTAATTGTGCAAATGATCGACCCGGCCACCAATTCTTTATTGTTGCTCTATGACGATGCTCAAGCGATCTACACCCAGAAATCCCGCCTGAATTTCACCTTATCCAGCGTCGGTATTCAAGCGCGCGGCCGTACCAGTATTCTAAAACTCAATTACCGCAACACCCGCGAAATACTGCATTTTGCCTTTGAGTTCGCGCAAAATTATTGGCAGCCAACAACCGCCGACGAGGATGCAGTGCCCCTGGTTAAACCCGACGCCGCAGGTAATTCAGGCCTGCCGCCAGTATTTAAATTATTGCCTGTAGCTACACAGGAATTAACCTTTATTAGCGCTTGTTTACGCAAATGGCATCAGGATGGTGTGGCCTGGGCGGATATGGCTGTAATTTACTGCCATCACTCGACAGGCCGCGCATTACTGCGCACCCTTAATAACGACAAAATCCCGGTTAATTGGCTGGGCAGCAGCCAAAGCCGCCGCAGCTACAACCCGGCGGAAGATAAAGTTGTTTTAATTACACGCCAAAGCAGTAAAGGCCTAGAATTCCCCCGCGTAATAGTGGCCGGTATAGGTGCGCTCAATGACGATGAAAGCGTTCAAGCGGATGAGGCCAGGCTGTTATACGTAGCCATGACCCGCGCCCAAGAATATTTATTATTAACCGCCTCCCGCATAAATCAGTATGTTAAGCGGTTTATGGCGTTTGATAATTGAGGGGCGGCTGGATTTATCCTTTACTGTTATTGAAAGGCATTATGTAAGGCTTGAGAAATTGGCTACGGGATTGCTCCAAATTTCGCTATCAGGCTTTCATAGTGGCGCAGGTGGTGACCGCTTTGATGAAAAGATTTTCAAAGGCCCACTGGCGCGGATGATTCGTGAGGCCTTGAGCTACATACAGCTAAAAATTAAGGCTTTGAAGGTGGGCTTCATACTCTTCAAATGACGAGTAAGTCATTTACTCCATCTCCAGTTTTGGCAGGCCATTCACATTTTCATTGTTTCCAGGCTTAACGGTAATCACCCGCATAAACAGCTCCAGCGGGTACTTGGGGTTGCCCATGGTTTCTATGGCCCAGTCGTGGGCCTCTTTAGCTATCTGCTGGTATATCAACCCTGTTTTTATGCTTTTAGCTTATAGAAAAGGTGGATATTTTCTATAGTCAGCTACCAATGCTGGGTATGGTGGGTAACCTGAATTCTGATCCCAAAGCGCTTCATACATGTTTTTCAATTTAACCGCTAAATTGTCGGTGTAAACAATTATTTCAGCAGCATTATCAGACTCCTCCAAGTCGTCCCCCTCAATTTTCTTTTGCAGTTGAAACAGTTCAATTTCGATAAGGCGGATAATGGTTGCTAAATCACCTAGGTCTAACATTAGAGAACCTCCTTCACGAGTTTGGCTGCTAATTTATCGAGCAATATGCAGAATTTAGCCACGGGCATGTCCCAGTTTGGTCTTATGGTGTAATGGGTAGCTTTAAAATTCTGCTTATAGTCGTCTTTAGTAATAACCAAGCCATAGGGAATGTCGGTGCCTGCAAGCAATTTATAATACTCCCAGTTTTTGGATGGTATTCCGCTGCGATCAAAAAGCGAGATGCCGCCACTATTCGCCTTCACCCAAAGCTCGCGGTTTTTTCATAGGTTTTAATATCCTCCGGCCGAAGGTTCCCATTCGACAACTTAAACGCTTTTAGAATCGGATAAAAAATTGCATCGCTGTTGTGAGGGTTTCGGCCTCGCCATAAATTCACATTCAGGTCGAACTTTGAGTCAAACAACTCGCCAAGTGCGCGCTTATGGATAAAATATTCATCTTCCTTTTCTTCAGTCATAAACAACCTCATTTTGCTAACAAACTAAAAACGCTGCACATGCAGCAACTAGACAGCTTTAAATGATGCGCAGATCAAATATCCAATCGGCATAGCATTCACTATTTTCATCGTCTCAAGGCTTACCGTGATTGCGCGCTGAAATAACTCTAGCGGGTAGCGGGCATTGCCTATGGTTTCAATGGCCCAGTCGCTGACCCGCTAACTCACTGCGGCCAATCGTTTTTTTAAACCCGGTGATAACTCACCTTTATCAGCCAAGTTAGAATAGCGATTTTTTAAATGCGCCAATAAAATCACATAATCATTAAGCTCTTCCTCTGCCTCGTACAGTTCATCGTCGTCAATTCCATCAGCATCAACAATTTCTCTCAATTGTTCGATATTTCTAAGTAAGGAATTAAACAGCACAATACATTCAGACCAATCAACAGTAATTGTATTCTCGCTCATGGTTACGCCCTTTTTTCGTGTAATTTACTTTTGTTTAATGCCAGCTCAGCCAAAATGTTAGTGATGCGCTCAGCGTCTTTGAACATTAACTCAAGCAAGCCAATATATTCTGTTTGTGTCATAGGCCGTGTTGCCACAATGTGGACGTGGCCAGGTGTCACCAAGTCAAACGCCAAAGCCAAACCTTTAGGGATGGCCGTTTTGGCTTTTATTTTCCAGCGGTTTTTACCACCATCAAAAATCTCATGGGCCGACACCCCTGCGTGTGAAGGGAACACGTAGGCAATTCCGGTGGCGCTGTCGGTTTTTAACTTGGCATCTTGAGGCCGTATATTGCCATCTTTATCCGTGAATTTAGGCACGTTGGCATTGCCGTTTCGGTACAAATCGCGCTCTATAGCTTTAATGTCTGAGATATAAAAATCATTTTCTGTTTTCATTGTGGTCATCCTCGCTGGTTTTCAATTCGCTCATGCACAAACCGGAGCACGTAATCCAAATGCAGCCGCTTCAAGCACCTGTACTTATCTAACAATATGTTCCAATCAAATATCAAGTTTGGGTAAGGCATTTACAATTTTCATGGTTTCCAGGCTTACGGTAATTACCCGCATAAACAGCTCCAGGGGGTATTTGGGGTTGCCCATGGTTTCTATGGCCCAGTCGTTGGCGTCGTTAACTATGCCGCTGTCTTTGTCGGTTTTTACGCATTGGCGCTCTACCACCCAATCCAGGGCGGGTTTGCCGTTGACTATGTAGTCGTAGGCTTCCAGCGGAATTCCTTTAAGGGTAATACGGTGGTTGTAGATTAGAGTGGTGAGGTCTTTGTCTTTACCTTTTTTTGGGTATTTCATTTTTTCCACCCGGTAATCCTCGTCGGCCAGTGGGGTTTTGCCGGTTATTTCGAGGGTTACGGGGTAAGGCTCTACCGTTTCATAGTTGAGGTGCAAGGCGGCTAAATCGCGACCGGCTTGGGAAAAATGCCAAAAGCCCTGGGCGGTTTTTACGCAGGGGATGCGGGGCAACTCTTTGGTTAAATTATCGGCGTAGCTCTCACGGTAATCGGGTGAATGCAAAAGGCCGTAGACGTAATAGAAAATATCTTCTTTACTGATTTTTTCGCTAGGGTAAGCATCTTGAAAATATTTTAGGCCACTATCGGTGATGGCATCTTTGCGGGTGTATCCGCTTTTGCCAGCGGCGTGCATGTTTGCTTTCGTGGCAAACAGATCACCTGTGCCTTCAAAATCAATGTCATAGCTTTCTTCGGAGGATTCGTACAAGTACAGCGGGAAACATTGGCCATTATCGACAACCTGAAGATCAAGAATAGTATTGCAGATAAGCGCTGAGAAACCGGCTCTGGCCCCAACGCCGCTAGCGCAAATTACTAAATTTTCAGAACTTTCATTTGGGAAGTACTTCGGCATCAAGTGCCTAGTCCAATTCCACTTGGCATTTGCATATACCCATGATTTCATAAACGGACGATACAGAGAAATCCTGAAGTCATTAAAATCCACATCGTGTTTCCTCCCCTTTACTAGATCGGATTGAATATCTGTTGTCCATTTTATTTTCGACTTATCTCTATTTATTTCTTCGTGGACATCTTTTTCTGGCAATCCCTGCAATCTATTTAATTCTGAATTGTAAAAATCGATCATACCTCTAATGTTTTCTTCCAGTACTTTCCTCGATTGACCATATACCCAGCTATCCCGGTTTGTCTTAAGCCCCATAGAATAAGTCAAAAATAAATTTATAGACCCTTTATCTGCTTTATTTCCTAGCGATATAAAATTCATAAAATTTTCATCGCGCTGCTTAATCCAGTCATTATGTGCATCCGGCTCAATTATTTTCCATTTGTTGGAGCTGGAGATTCCTGAAATTCCAGCAAGCTCGCGGAGAATAGCCAGCTTTTCATCAGTCTTGAGATCATCACCTATATCAAACCAATATATTTCACCTCTGCTTTTTGATGACCTGTTTTTCACTAAAATAGTTATTGATATTCCAGTCGTGCTACCGGCGGAAAATATGTTTTCCCCCTCTTTGGCTTTGCCTTTGCTTAGTATATTTTTCCTTATATCACCCCTCATATTTAAGACATATATACTGGAAAATTCCTCATGAAGCACCTTCCTCACTCCATCCATTGCTGGCTTTTCTGCAAAGCCACTGCCTGTAACAAATCCTATTACACCGCTGTCACCAATCCGGTCGCTCGCCCAGCGAAATGCTCTTATATATGAGTCATAGCTCTTGCTCTTTCCCATCTTTTTTGATGATTTTTCGATATAAGTTTCCGAAATTCTTTGATCGAGATACGGATAATCTATATTTTTGTTGTTGTCATTTTCATCTTCCTGCCCAGCCGAATACGGCGGATTTCCCATGATCACCCGAATATCCAGCTTCTTCTGCCGCTTACGTCGCGCACTATTTTTCACCAGGATCTGGTCTACCAAATCTTCCTTTTCATACAGCTGAAATGTATCCGTAAGGCAAATCCCCTCAAACGGCTGGTAGTCACCTCCCACAATACTGTGGTACACCGCCTCAATATTAATGGCCGCAATATAATAGGCCAGTAATACAATTTCATTGGCGTGGATTTCGTGTTGGTACTTATGGGGTAATTCTTCTGATTTAATCAGGCCACTTTGCATTAGGCGGGTGATAAAAGTGCCGGTGCCGGTAAAAGGGTCAATAATATGCACACCTTTGCTGCCCAGGGTTTGGCCAAATTCCGTTTGCAGAATATGATTGATGCTGTGAATAATAAAATCCACCACTTCTACCGGTGTATACACAATGCCTAGGCGTTCCGTCATTTTGGGGAAGGCATTGCGAAAAAACTTATCGTAAAGCTCCACCACAATTTTCTGTTTACCTTCGGCGCTCTCGATACCCTCAGCACGCATTTTTACACTGGCATAGAATTTTTCGAGTGTGTCAGCCTCTTTGCCCAGGTTGTGTTTTTCAAGCACTTCTAACACGCCCTGCATGGCCTGGGATATGGGGTTGTGCTGGGCAAAACTGAAGTTGCTAAAAAGGGCGTCAAATACCGGCTTGGTAATTAAATGCTGGGCCAGCATCTCGATAATTTCGCCATCACTAATGCTGTCGTTAAGGTCATCGCGCAGCTCTTTGGCGAACTCTTCAAATACGGCGCGCTCCTGGGCGTTATCAAGGTCAGCCAAAATAGTGGTTATACGGGTGATATGAGTGCGGGCAATTTTGGCTATATCATTGGCCCAATCTTCCCAGTGGCTGCGGTTGCCGCATTTTTGCACCACCTTGGCGTAAATGGCTCGCTCAATTTCACCAATTTCAAACTTCAATATGGATTGTTCTTTTATTTGCCCTTCAAGATCATAGTCTTTATTGGTGTTGCCAATGCCAAAGGTGCCGTGGCCGTGCTCGTGGGGTTTTGTTGAACTTTTCTCGGCTTTCTTGGCAATTTTATCGCTAACGGCAATAACTTCCATTTTGGAAATATCTTTGCCGATTAAATCCAGCTTATTCACCATGGCATCAAAGCGGTCATCGTGAGAGCGCAAGGCTTGTAATACTTGCCAGACGACCTTGTAGGTTTTGTTGTCGTTAAGTGCCTCCTCCGGCGCCATGCCCGCCGGAATCACCACAGGCAGCACCACATAACCGCGCTTTTTACCTTCGGCTAAGCGCATTACACGCCCTACCGATTGCACTACATCCACTTGGGAGTTGCGCGGGGTAAGGAATAACACGGCATCTAAAGCCGGTACGTCTACCCCTTCGGATAAACAGCGCACATTACTTAAAATGCGGCAGGTGTTATCGGGTACTTCGGCTTTTAGCCAATTGAGCTGGGCGTCCTTTTCGCTGGCACTCATACCGCCATCTATGTGGGAGGCTTCGCACTTAAGTGTTGCAGCGGTATTGGTGTCGTCCGGGTTGCTGGCTTTGTATTCCTCCACTACCGCCTTGAACATAGAGGCGATTTTTTTGGAACTGATTTTGTGAGTTTTGGCACCGGTTTGATATTCAATCACTTGGCAAAAGGCCACGGCGCGGCGCATGGGGTTGGTGTCATCCGTTAAATCTTCTCGTGTATCTTGTTTGCTGAGCGCCTTCCAGCAACCCACGATTTTTGCGGCGTCTTCGACCTTAATTTGGTTGTTTTCATCTTTGAGAATTTTTTGCAGGCTGCTGCTGATATGGCTTTCATCCATAGCTAAAACCAGCACCTTATAGTCCACTAATAGGCCTTGTTTTACAGCTTCGGAAAATGAAAGGACGTAAAGCTCCTTTCCATACCATTGCTCATTATTCATTCCATAAAGTTTTGCATCTGCCTTTTCTGCTTTCGCTTCAGCTATATCGCTATAAATGCGAGGTGTGGCCGTCATGTAAAGGCGTTTGCCGGCGCGAATAAAATTGGCGTCGTGCACTTTTACAAAGGCGCTTTCATCATCGCCATCAAAAGTGGCACCAGTGGTGCGGTGGGCCTCATCGCAAACAATTAAATCAAAATCTGCCAGGTTAAATTGCTGCTGGGCTTTGCTGATTACCTCAATGGAGTGGTAGGTGCTAAATACCACGCTCATGTGGTCGGCATCGTGGCGTTTGGTCATTTCAGCGGCCAGGCGGGCGGGCTCAGTGGTGGCCGGGTAGCGCAATTCGTGCATTAACATTTGCACGGCATCTTCATCTTTACCGCGTTTTTTACCCACATCGCTATCGGAACACACCGCAAAACTGTGCAGGGGTGTGGTGCTTTCCTGTGTCCATTCGGTAAGGGTTTGTGACAGTAGCGAGAGGCTAGGCACCAAAAATAAAACCCGCTTATCTTTGCCTGCCACGGCCTCCGCGATTTTTAGGCTGGTAAAGGTTTTGCCCGTACCGCAGGCCATGATTAATTTGCCACGGTCTACGGTTTTAAACCCTTCGAGCACATTGGTGAGTGCTTCAGATTGGTGGGCCCTTAGGGATTTTTTGGCTTTTAATACCGGGGCCTTTGTGGATTGGTATTGGCTCCAATCTATTTGGCTGCTTTCCAAATCGAATAGGGAAATGATATTGACGGGCTTATCCCGCTTTTTCATTCCTTCAATCACATGGGTGCTGGCTTTGCTGGTAGTGATAAACAAAAGGCCATTGGTGTAGGGGTTTTTGCCCATGGCGCTTAAAAAGGAGTCTATGCCGTCGCCTTTGCGGATTTTGGAATCTTCCGCGTAAAACTTGGCTTGAATGGCGAATATGCGCGGGTTTTCGGCAACGTCTTCCACTGCCACTAAGTCGATACCGGCATCACTTTGCGGGTCGCTATTGCCTTGAGCAATCCAGTACTTGCGCCACTCTTCCCATAAAAATACTTTGCCGTTAAACAGGTCCTTATAGGAAGGCTCGTTAAGTAAATAGACCTTTACCAGGCTTTCAAAATAGGCGCCTTTCTCCCGCTCAGTTAGGGCGGTGTTGCGGAAGGTATCGAGCAGGGTTTGCAGTGCAGACATGTTCTGTTCCGTGATTCTATTGTTTGTTGGTTTAATTATTTGAGAGGTTTAACGGTTGGCGTGTTTGCCTGTTAATCATCTGGCAAACTGGCCGCAAATTCCGCTTCTATTTCTTCAATACTGGGCAGGCTTTTCACTAATATTTCTGGCAATTCACGCAGCAACTGGTACTGGGCAATACCAATGGGTTTATCAATACCTGACAACGCATATTCAGCCACTAGCCGGTTTTGTTGTTTGCACAGCAGCAGGCCAATGGTGGGTTTATCGTCGTCCGCTTTTATTTGCGCATCCACCGCGGCGAGGTAAAAATTAAGTTGGCCCGCGTGTTCGGGTTTAAAGTCAGTGGCTTTTAGCTCCACCACTACGTAAGCCTTCAGCCGCGTGTGGTAAAAAAGCAGATCAATAAAAAATTCATCCCCTGCCACCTCTAAGCGGAATTGCCGCCCTACAAAGGCAAAGCCTGCGCCCAGCTCTAACAAAAAACGGGTGATGTGCTGAATTAGGCCGTTTTCAATTTCCCGCTCATGGGCGTCATTACCCAGGCCTAAAAAATCGAATAGGTATGGGTCTTTTAATGTTTCAACGGCCAAGGCCGAATCAGTTGCAGGCATACGGGCGGCAAAATTGGTGACGGCGGCGCCCTGGCGTTGCTGTAGTTGGTTTTTAATATTGATTTCAAGGGTGCTGCGCGACCAGCCGGATTTCACGGCTTGCTGTGCGTACCACTCCCGCGCCGCCTCAGTGTTAACTTTTGTTAACAGCGTGACTATGTGGAACCAGGGTAATTGGGCAGCAGGCTGCTGCCCAAATTGGAGGGTAGGGCAAAGCTGCGCGAAGAATGCCATGTATTTGAGGTTGCGACTCGAAAAGCCGCGCATATCAGGGAAAGCTGTTTTTAAATCATTGGCTAACCGATCAATAACCTTTGCCCCCCAGCCTTGGGCCTGTTGCCGCTCTAAAATATCGCGGCCAATGCGCCCATAGAGTTGGATTAGTTCTCCATTCACCGCCAGCGCGGCGCGGTTGCGCGATTGGGCTATATCCGCTTTTAACTGGGTTAGCCATTCACCGTAACCTGGGGGTATTACCGGGGTATTGCTGCTCATTGGGTTTCCCTCAGTTTGTCCAAATAATCCGCCCAAGCCTGCATCATTTCTTGCCGTTCCGGCAGGTGTTTAGTGCGGTTATAGGCGCGCCCATTGGCATCTTTAACTGCATGGGCAAGTTGTTGCT